>JAFMBU010000111.1 GCA_017858295.1 Porticoccaceae bacterium
TATTGCCGGGCGCCCGGCATACCGTGAAACAGACCCAATATATGCCGGGTCATGGCGTTTAATTTAGTGCCCTTACTGAGCTCAATGTCGGCGTATTGTAGAAACTCTTCAGCGATTTGTCGCCGAGTTTTTATGCCGTAGGTGGCGCCATAGATATCTTGATCTACACTAGCCAGTAAGTATGGGTTGGTATAGGCCTCGCGCCCAACCATCACCCCGTCAAGGTGCTGTAAATGCTCCTGAGACTGCTCAAGAGTAGTTATGCCACCATTGATAATAATCTCTAAGTGAGGGAAATCCTTTTTCAGCTGATAAACACGATCATAGTTTAGTTCAGGGATTTCACGATTCTGTTTTGGGCTGAGACCTTTGAGCCACGCCTTGCGGGCATGGACCAAAAACACCTCGCAGCCGCTGTCGGCAACCCGGCCGACAAAATCGCGCAAAAAATCATAGGAATCGTAGTCATCCACGCCAATGCGGTGCTTGACCGTAATCGGTAAATCCACTGCCTCGCGCATTGCCGACACACAGTTAGCTGTGATCTCCGCATTTTTCATCATTACCGCGCCAAACATACCGTTTTGCACGCGGTCGCTGGGGCAGCCACAGTTTAGGTTGATCTCAGCATAGGCATACTGCGCCGCCATTTTACAGGCCGTCGCCAAATCTTTGGGATTGCTGCCACCCAACTGCAGGGCCACCGGATGTTCGAATGGGTCCATCTGCAGGTGATAGTCACTGTCGCCATAAATGATCGCACCGGTGGTGAGCATCTCTGTGTAGAGCATTGAGTGTTGGCTAATCAGGCGCAAAAAATAGCGACAGTGGCGATCAGTCCAATCGAGCATCGGGGCAACACAGAATCTTCTATCAATCATCGTTATTAGTCGTTAGTTAGACGCTTGCCCAAGGATTCGGGCTGATGTGCGAAGGCGAAGATGTTACACGGTTTTGCGCGGCAATGCGCTGTTCAGCGTGCTTGTTGAATGGGCTATTGTTAACTGGGCTGGAACTTGCAAACGCCTGTGCGTTATTGCTGTTAAAGCACGAGGATATTGCTGTGAGTAGAATCTTAAATATAACTATTATATATGATATATAAAGTCAAAAAATAGCATTAAAAATATCATTAATGATTATATTTAGTTGCGGATTGTTTTTTTCCTGCTATATTGCCTTTAAGAGACTATTTTAGCGCTCAAATGTAATAGCTATCTGCTAATTTAGAGTAAAAAAATATCATTGGTGAGCTTATGAAAATCGATTATTTAACACCAGAATATACCATTCTCACAGAAATGGGCCGCAGGTTGGCCCGTATGCGTAAGCAGCAGGGTTTCTCACAAACTCGCCTGGCTGAAGAGGCGGGTATTGGCGTTGCAACCCTGCGTCGTATCGAATCCGGTCAAGACGGTCAAATGGCTTCATGGCTCAAGCTTCTGAAGGCACTAAGTATGACTGCATCTATTGATGCCTTGCTGCCGGAAACGTTTGCTTCTCCTATGGCTGAAGTACTCTCAAAGTCAACGTTAAGTAAAAAGACCAAGCAAAGCAAAAAAGAGCGCGTGGCTGAGCCCCGGGTTCGCTGGGGTGACGAAAGGGAATGACTACCGCAACGGTAAAACTCTGGGGCACAACTATAGGCTATGTGGCAATGGACGGCGGCGAGCGTTTCGCCCGCTTTGAATATGACCCTGAGTTTGAACGCTTTGGCATTGAGCCTGCGCCGTTAATGATGCCGGTGCAGAGTCGGCGCATCTATCAGTTTCCGGATCTGCACCCGCGATCGTTTCACGGTATGCCAGGATTGATTGCCGATAGCCTGCCAGATAAATATGGCCAGCGGCTGATCGACGTCTGGCTGGCACAGACGGGCCGTAAACCAGCAGAGTTTAATGCAGTAGATCGTCTCTGTTATACCGGCACAAGAGGAATGGGCGCCCTGGAATTTGAACCCTCCGCAGGACCAGACAAAGACGAGGGAAAATTGCTGGCAATCGAAGACTTAACCGAACTTGCCTCAATGGCCTTTGCCAGCAAGCAAGCCCTTGACGCAAAATTCACTGAAGCCGACGGAAAGCAGGCCTTGCTCGATATCTTGAAGGTCGGCACCTCCGCCGGTGGCGCGCGGGCCAAGGCGGTCATCGCCTTTAATCCGGAGACTAAACAGGTACGTTCTGGGCAGTTACACTTGCCTGCAGGATTTGAACACTGGTTAATCAAATTCGATGGCGTGAAATTTAGTGGTGACTGGGGCATAGCTGACCCATCAGGCTACGGTCTGCTGGAATATAGCTATTACCTATTGGCCAAAGAATGCGGCATAAATATGATGGAAAGTCGTATCTTCTCAGAGAGTGGCCGCAATCACTTTATGACCCGCCGTTTTGATCGCGATACAGATGGCGGCAAGAAGTTTGTGCAAACCTTTGGCGCACTTGCCCACTACGATTATTATGAGAGCGGCTATCACTCCTACGAACAGCTATTTATGGTTATGAAGCGTTTGCATATTGCCAAGCGTGCCTTTGAAGAACAGTTCCGCCGTGTGGTGTTTAATATCGTCGGCTGCAACCAAGATGATCACGTTAAAAACGTCGCTTTTATGATGGACAGAAATGGCCAATGGGATCTGTCTCCGGCCTACGATCTGGTTCACTCCGAGGGCAGCGAATTTACTCGCAATCACCAGCTCAGTATAAATGGCAAAACAAATAACTTTGATCGCAGTGATTTAAAGCATCTGGCGGAATATGCTGGTCTGCCTCGAGGCTTTGAAAAGCAGGTTATTCAGCGCACTGTGGCGGTATTTTCGAAGTGGAAGGAGCTTGCGACTGATCTTGGCATTCCTCTCAACTTGCAGGAGCATGTTTTGCATACATTGCGGTTAAAGATATAAAACCCAAGCTTGATTCTGATTGCTAGGCAGTCTGGATTGCTTTAGGTTGAACCTGTAACAACCAATACCACCAAAGGAGCCAAGCCTTAAAAAGAGCTCCATATAAATGCATCAACAGTTATCACAGGTGTCTAGATGAATCTTATTACCGGTCAGAGAATTCTCAGTAAACTAAGCAACTTGGGCCCAGGGCTGAGCCGTTCGCCGCTCAGTACTTTTCGTTTTGTCTATGACAGCTTTGATCGGCTATTTGGTAGTGGTTCTCGATCTGATGTTGCTACAGAAGATCGATTAGTCGATGTGGGAGGGCGGGAGTTAGGCATTCGAATTTATCGCCCGATCAAAACTGTACCCAAACTGACCATGGTCTATTTTCATGGCGGTGGTTATGTCATTGGTGGGTTTAAAAGTCATCATGGTTTCTGCAGCCTGTTAGCGGGTCAGGCCCATATAAACCTGATTGCGGTAGATTATCGACTAGCCCCTGAAAGTCCATTTCCGGGCCCATTGCAAGATGGTTTAGATGTCTGGAACTGGGTGACAGATCATGCCGCTGAACTGGGTATTGAACAGACTAAAATTGGTATGGGTGGCGATAGTGCTGGGGGTAATTTAACCGCAGTATTATCCATGCAGACTTTCGCTGATCTATTGGAAGGAGACTTGAGCGTAGCACCAGCCTTTCAGTTTTTACTCTACCCCTGGGTAGATATGAGTGGTGAGTCTGATTCGATCCAGCGTTTTGGTAAAGGACTGATATTAACTCAGGAAACCATGACTTTTTTCCGTGACGCCTATTTGCCGAAAGCGCTAGAACCACAGGCGATTAAGACTAGTCCAATGCTCTGTGAGGATATGAGCTCAACGCCAGATACCTTGATTGTGACCGCAGAATACGATGTGTTGCGAGATGAGGGCCTGGCCTTTGTGGCGAAGTTACAGCAGGCACAGGTATCTGTATCGCATATACATTTGCCGGATTGCACTCACGGATTTATATCAACAGGCAGATTTAGCCCGGCAACGCGAAAACGTTTAAATGAAGTCGCGGGTATATTGACTCAATATGCTGAATCTATCTAACTGGTAAGTAGGTCGAAGCGGCCCTGTCTTGGCCTGCAAAGGATTAAGGTCTAATCAGCTTGGGTGAGCGATGGGCTATGGTTTGATTGAGAATAATCGTCGACTCTATATCTTCCACCTGTTCCACAGTGGCCAGTTTGTCCTTTAAAAATGATTCAAAAGTCTGCAGATTATTGGTCATTATACGCAGTGCATAATCATGCACGCCGGCAAGAACACAGCACTCCAGAACCTCGCTAAATTCACTGATCGCCGCTTCAAATGAGGCGGCATTGCTTGACGTGTTTTTGTTCAGTTTAATAAATACAAATGCTGAAACACCAATGCCGAGCATGCTGTGATTGAGACGCGCGGTGTACTGTTCGATCAAGCCACTCTGTTCTAGTTTACGTAGACGTCGTAGGCAGGGTGTTTGCGAGAGATTGACCAGAGCTGAGAGCTCGGCATTACTGATTCTTGCATTGGCCTGCAGGGCGTTGAGGATCTTGATATCGGTATTGTCTAGATTAATATTATCTGTGTTCTGGTGATTCAAAGGCATAATCAACTCAATAGTGGCTTTTAAAGAGTTTGATTATACATATCGAGTGGATATACGGGTGTTATTTGGCCGAAAGCATTAAAGGTCTTTTGTTACTATTTGTCGCGATTACAGCGTTCGAATAAATAGGCAAAACAACATATGACCGAAAAAGCCAAGGCACTTGATGCATGGATCCGCAGTGATTTTAGAGAGATCAATACCGCCCTTGAAGAGCTACATTTTAGCCAGCCGGATCGCCTGCCAGTGCCTGCCTTGGGTCAGGCTTTAAAACAGCGTTTGGTGGAGGAGGGCACAGCCCTAATAAGCGACCTGCTCGATGAAGGCAATACCGACGAAGGCTTTGACAGCGGTTTCGATTTATTGGGAAATGTGGGCTTTTATATGGCCGCCTGCCGCCGTCACGAAATTACCGAACCCTCCAGAGAGACCCGTTCCCCCTTGCAGGAAGCCTCGGCACTGGCCATGCAACTGGGTGCTTCTCTGGGTGTGATTCCACGCTTTGCTTCCAGTCATTTAGAAACTCACAATCGCGCGATCAGTGGTGTCTATAAAACCTTCACTGACTTAAACGACGAGAAGCTGTTTCTCGATTACAACACCCGCAGTGTCTTTGCCTTTATTCGCGCATCAGAAGCATTGCGCCAAATTTTGCCACTGGGTGTTTCCCATCCGGTGACTTACGATTTACTGCACAGCGCCAAACAGTCACTGGAACAGGTTTATGCTTACAACCAAGCGCTATTTGAAAAGCTCGATGTTGATCGTTTCTTTTACTGCGTCAGGCCCTATTACCGACCTCACCGTGTGGGGCTGCACGAATACCGCGGCGCCAATGCCGGGGATTTTTCTGGGATCAATGTGATCGATCTGCTGCTTGGTCTGTGCCGCGCAGATGACCCTTATTATTCTCAGCTGTTGGTGGATAAATTTCTGTTTATGCGCCCAGACGATCAGTTGGTACTGCGCGACTGCATGCGCCGTACAAGCTTGCTGGATAGCTTTTTAGCTTGCGCAGATACTGATAAGAGTCAGCCCTGGATGCAGAAAAACCTCGAGCTTTTTTTACAGGTCTGCCATGCCCATGGTCAGACCGCACTGCAACATCATGAGCAGCTGGTGAAAAAGTTTATTCAACGGCCTGCAGATGAGGGGGCACTTACCGACACTAAAGGCATCACTGCTAGCGGGCCGCCGTTACCGGT
>JAFMBU010000112.1 GCA_017858295.1 Porticoccaceae bacterium
TAGCCATCAGCTGACCGAGAATACGCTGCATAGATTCCATGGCATTGTTGCCCAGCTCCGGATTACTTGAATGCCCGGATCGCCCGGTGACAGTCAGCTTCTCAATCATAATACCTTTATGCATTTTCACCGGACGCATATTGGTCGGTTCGCCGATCACCGCGCTGCGGGCAATAGGGGCGCCCGCTTCCACTAGAGCTTTAGCTCCGCCCATGGAGGACTCCTCATCGGCGGTGGCAAGAATGATTAATGGCTGTTTTAAGTCTTTCACTGGCAGGGCTTTAAACGCTTCGATGGCCAGAGGGAAAAAGCCCTTCATGTCACAGCTGCCGAGACCGTACCAGCGGTTGTCCCGCTCAGTTAATTCGAAGGGACTGCTATCCCAGAGTGATTCGTCACAGGGCACGGTATCCGTATGACCGGCTAGCACCAGGCCGCCGGGGCCACTGCCATAGGTCGCGATAAGATTGGCTTTATTATTGCCCAGGTCCATGATCTCAGTAGTAAAGCCGAGCTCTGCAAGAGTGTTGGCCAGTAGATCAATCACCTCGCGATTGCCCTGATCTATAGCCGGATTAATGCTGCTAATGGAGTTGCTGCGAATAATGCGTGAGAGTAAATCGGTCAGTTCCATAATCGCCTCTTTTATAGTCGTCTCTTCTTGGGCTAGTTATCCTGCCGCTTGCACTGAGTTTAGCGGATTGAACAATTTGCGCTACCTCTTAGGGGATTAGCGACTAAAATTGATGGATGGCAGGAACCGAATACAAACAGGAGTTGATTATGGACAAGAGATCGGTGCCAAGCAGTGGTCTAGATCGTAGCAGTAATGTGGACCTGAGCAGTATTTTAAAAGATCTGATCAACGACGGTTTGATCACCCAGTCGGATGCCGCTGAGATTGTCGGCGCTCGGCGCAACCACAATACGGCGCTGCTTCACCCCCTAGAAATTGTCGCCGCCAAACAGCTTGTTTACGGCCCTGATCATAAACCCCTAAGTTTGGAATTGCTCACTGAATGGTTGGCCAAAAAATCCTGTTTGCAGCTGGCCCATATAGACCCATTAAAAATTAATGTTCCCGCGATCACCTCGATAATGTCATTTGCCTATGCCCAGCGCTACGGCATTCTCTGCCTTAAAGTGCGCCGCGACGAACTGGTGATTGCCACTATGCAGCCCTTTGACCGCAGTTGGGTTGAGAGTCTTGAGCAGACCTCTCGCCGCACCATTCAAACCGTGGTTGCCAATCCCGCCGAAATCAAAAAATATACTCTCGAATTTTATTCCCTAGCGAAATCTGTTTTTGGCGCCGGCTCCTCTGCAACTACTGGTGCCGGTATCGCTAATTTTGAGCAGTTGTTGGAAGTGGGCAAGCTAAAAGATGCCGATGCTCAGGATCAACACATAGTGAATATTGTCGACTGGCTGCTGCAGTATGCTTTCGAGCAGCGTGCCAGTGATATTCATCTTGAGCCTCGCCGCGGCAAGGGCAAGGTGCGTTTTCGTATCGATGGTGTGCTGCATCTGGTGTATGAGCTACCAGACAATGTAATGACCGCCATGATCAGCCGGCTGAAAATTCTCGGGCGTATGGATGTGGCAGAAAAGCGCCGTCCTCAGGATGGCCGCATAAAAACCAAAGCCCCCAATGCCCGAGAAGTGGAACTGCGGCTCTCGACTATGCCCACCGCCTTTGGCGAAAAGCTAGTGATGCGAATCTTTGATCCCGATGTGCTGTTACGCAGTTTCTCCCAGCTGGGCTTGGAGGCCCAGGACTATGATCATTGGCAGTCAATGATTAAGCGCGCCCACGGTATTGTTTTAGTTACAGGTCCCACGGGCTCAGGTAAAACCACCAGTCTCTACTCCACCCTCAAGCAGCTGGCCACGGATTCGGTAAATGTCAGCACAGTGGAAGATCCCATTGAAATGGTTGTCGACAGCTTTAACCAAAGCCAGATTCAGCCAGCCATTGATTTTGATTTTGCCGCCGGTATTCGCACCCTGATGCGTCAGGACCCGGATATTATTATGGTTGGTGAGATTCGCGATCAGGCCACCGCCGAGATGGCAGTGCAGGCAGCACTGACCGGACACCTAGTATTATCAACTCTGCACACCAATGATGCGCCAACCGCCATCAGTCGTCTGCTGGATCTCAATATGCCCGCCCACCTTATTAAAGCCACCTTAAATGGGGTGATGGCTCAGCGTTTGGTGCGAACGCTGTGCCCAGACTGTCGCAGTGAAGTGGTCTGTGACCGCGACGCCTGGCATGAGATGGTCGGCTCAGCTGACCTGCCGCCACCGGCCAAAGTCTATCAGCCGAGCGGCTGTCTCGAATGCCGCAACACCGGCTATCTGGGTCGCGAGGGACTCTATGAAATTATGCCGTTGACGAATGCCCTGCTCACCTATATAACTGCTGAGTCTGATATCCAAGAAATTCGTCGAGCGGCAATTTCTCAGGGCATGAAAACACTGCGTATGGCCGGAGCCGAAAAAGTGGTCGCCGGCATCACATCCATGGAGGAGGTGTTGCGGGTTACTCCTGAGCTTGGCCGATAAGTCGCTAAGCCGCCAAATAATCGAGAAGACCCCTCTATGCCGCCCTCTCTGCCATCCTCTATGCCGAAAGCATTCCCGCAGCTGATCAGCGCTAGCTATCAGCGTCGCCTTGAGGGTTTTCAGACTGCTCATCGAGATCCCGATTGGCTCGTTGAGCGACTTGCTGAGTTCCCGAATTACCCTCTATTTGCAGAGCATTTACAGTTGCTCTGGGGCACCAGTGATTTTGTCGGCGAGCACAGCGCAACCGATCCCGAGATGTTTCAGCAGCTAGTCGACAGTGGTGATCTGCAGCGCAGCTATTCTCGAGAAGACTTTCAGCAAGCGATAAACCAGCGGCTCTTAATTCGGGCCGAAGCCGGCAATGAAAAAGTTCTAGATGAAGAGCAGTTGGCTACCCATCTGCGCCTATTCCGTCGCCGTGAGCAGATGCGAATTATCTGGCGCGACTTTAGTCGTCAGGCGTCTATGCCCGAAACCACCAGAGAGCTAACCTGGATGGCAGAGGCGGCCATTACGGCCTCTTTGGATATACTGCATAGGATTACCTGCGAAGAGCTGGGTGCGCCCTTTAGCAGCGATGAGCCGGGAGCGTTAAAAAATGAAAAGACGCCGCAAAACGAACAGCAAAAAATGCTGGTGCTGGCCATGGGTAAGATGGGTGCCGAAGAGCTCAATCTCTCATCGGATATAGATCTTATTTTCACCTACCCAGAAAAGGGCGAGACCCGCCGAACAGCTACCTCGCCAGCTGGCAAAACCGTCTCCAACCAAGAATTTTTTACCCGCCTAGGACAAAAGCTTATTGCTGCTCTGGATCGACAGACTGCCGACGGCTTTGTGTTTCGCGTGGATATGCGCCTGCGGCCCTACGGTCAGAGTGGCGCTCTGGTAATGAGTTTTGATGCACTGGAAGAATACTATTTAACCCAGGGCCGCGAGTGGGAACGCTTCGCTATGGTTAAGGCCCGAGCGGTGGCTGGGGAGCCCGCGGACATTCAGCGGTTAGATGAGATTTTACGGCCTTTTATCTATCGCAAATATCTCGATTTTGGTGCCATTGATGCACTGCGTGACCTAAAGCGCTCGATTAACCGCGAGTTAAAGCGCAAGGGGATGCAGACGGATATCAAGCTGGGTCCCGGGGGCATTCGCGAAATCGAATTTATTACCCAGGCCTTTCAGCTGGTTCGCGGTGGCCGCAATAGTGCGCTGCAGACCCCCTCTCTCTATCAAGCTTTGCAGCAGCTCGCTGCCGATCAGATTATTGATGACAGCGATCGCGACAATCTCTGGCAGGCCTACAGCTTTTTACGCAATACCGAACACGCACTCCAGGGCATAGCCGATAAACAGACTCAGCAATTGCCCGAAGATGATCTTGGTCAACAGCGAGTCGCCTTAATTGTCGGCTATGACAGTTGGGCGGATTTTCAGCAGCAGCTAAAGAGCCATCGCGACTATGTTATGTCAGTGTTTGAGGATATGTTTGCCGACCCCGATACTCAAGCTGAGGACCCGGGCGCTAGCAGTAAAGCGTTGGACGATGATTCGATTTGGCGCCAGACACCGGAGCTCGCCGAGCTGCTTGAGCACCTTCTTGGTGCTGGCTACAGAGAGCCTCAGGCAGTCGCCCAACAGCTCTACAGCATCTACCACAGCAAAGCCGTGATCGGTCTGGACCTTGAGCCGCGCAGTCGCCTCGACAAACTGATGCCCAGCGTAGTCGCAGCTTGCGCCGCTGCAGACAATAACAGCACAACCCTCAGTCGAGTGGTGGGCCTTATTCAGGCGGTGCTGCGGCGCAGTGCCTATCTGGTGCTATTGGCGGAGAACCCCACAGCACTGCAGCAACTAGTGCTCTTATGCCAGAGCAGCAGCTGGATCGCCGAACAGCTTACCGCTTATCCAGTCCTGCTCGATGAACTTCTCGACAGCGAAAGCCTGTTTACGGCGCAAAGTAAAGACTCGCTTCAAGACCAGTTGCGCCAGCAGATGCTGCGTGTGCCCGACGATGATCTCGAACAGCAGATGGAGGCGATTCGCTACTTTGTGCGTTCCAATAGCCTGCGAGTGGCAGCCTGCGATATCACTCAAGTCATACCTCTAATGCAGGTTAGTGACTATCTGACTTGGATCGCCGAGGTGGTTATTGAGCAGACCCTGACCATTGCCTGGCAGCATCTCAGCCAGCAGTATGGTCAGCCCGAGGGTGCTAGTTTGCAGTCGCCGGGCTTTATCGTTCTCGGTTATGGCAAGTTGGGGGGCATTGAACTGGGGTATAAATCCGACCTGGATCTGGTCTTCCTTCATCGAGGTTCCTCTGGGCAGACAGACGGTGGACCGCGGAGCATTGATAACAGCACATTCTATGCCCGCCTCGGTCAACGCATCATTCATGTGCTGTCCACCGTTACATCCTCTGGCGCCGCCTATGAGATTGATATGCGTCTGCGACCCTCGGGCAATTCCGGCATGCTGGTCTCCTCTCTGGCGGCATTTGAAAAATATCAGCGCGAAAGTGCTTGGACCTGGGAGCAACAGGCATTGGTTCGTGCTCGTGTGGTGGCGGGTGAGAAGGCTCTCGCGGATGACTTCAAGCGTCTGCGTCAGGCCGTTCTTATGCAACCGCGGGATGAGCAGGTTCTGCGTACTGAAGTAGAGCAAATGCGGGAAAAAATGCGCAAACATCTCGGCAGGCCATCGAAAGAGGGCAAATACTCCCTTAAGCAAGGTGCCGGAGGTATCGTCGATATTGAATTTATGGTTCAATTTGCAGTCTTGGCTTGGTCGCACAATCACCCCGACATTAGCCGCTGGAGTGATACCATTCGCACATTAGAGTCACTGGCTCAGTGTGGGCTGTTATCGGAGCAACAATCCGGCATGTTAATCGACGCTTACAAGAGATACCGCTCAGCAGGACATCGCCTACAGCTGCAGAATCAGTTGGCGGAGGTGCCTAGCTCAGAGTTTCTTCAGTGCCGGGAGTGGGTGATAGCCGAATGGAAACACTTTTTTAAGCGCTAAGTATTTAAGCGCTAAGTATTTAAGAGCAAATTAATTTAATAAACAAAGAGTTAAAAAG
>JAFMBU010000113.1 GCA_017858295.1 Porticoccaceae bacterium
ATGGGGCACGCCGCGAATATCACGTTCAATCACGACATTGTATTTGTCGCCGAGACTTTGATAGTCGGCAGCTGGAAATTTCTCGGCACAGCCCGCGATTAGTAGCGCCAGACTGGTTATTAATAAGGCCCGTAGGCGTTTGGACGTGAGTGACATTTGATGTCCCCTTTTATTGTTTTTTCTTATTAAGGGTTTTACGTTGCCGCCCTAGAGGGCGATCAATAGACCTTATTGTGCGCGCTTTTTGAGTGTAGGTATAGGACGCGCAGTAACGTTAGAGTTTGTCGCAGAGCGGCCCAGCAAAACCCTAAGCCGCTTCGGCATCAGTGAGGGGAATCTCTTCCTCAACATGCAGCACCGTACCTACGGGCACAGTGGCCGCCTGCAAAGTACTCTGAACCTTGTACTCGGCAGGGAGGGCAGGAATGGTCAGCACACGCCAAATACTGATGCCGCCCAACAGTAATAAGCAGGACGCGAGCAGAATAAAGAACGATCCTAGACCAAAAATCTCGAGCCAGAATACTGCAGTTATTGGGCCGGTGATTGAGGTCAGGCCAGCGATTAAAATAACCGTGCCGCTGGCGGGAATAATCTCTCTCGGGCGCAGGTGATCATTGGTCAGTGCCACCACTAGGGAGTACAGCGACAGGGAGAAACCACCAAACAAAAATGTCAGGAAATAGAGCCTTCCCGAAGCTTGGGTCTCAAAGCTTATAATGATTGCTACAACCACGGCTGCCAAGCAGGAATAACCTATCACCCAGCGTCTATCCATCGCATCGGAGAGTTTGCCCAGAGGCCAAGGGAAGAGCATGCCGCCGGCCATCATCGCAGCCATAAAGTTGGCCACTTCAGCAATGCTAAAGCCGAGCTTGGTGGCATATACCGCACCCATGCCAAACACAATACTCGAGACCCACTGGGAGAGAACAATGCCGGTCACACCCATAGGCGTGCGATGCCAGAGGTGGCCGATGCTAACGCGCTCGGTTTCCTCCGGCGGCGGCGTTGCAATCACCGAGAGAAGGATTGGCACTGCGGCGACACTGACCATCACCGAGATTAATATAAACAGCTCAAAGCCCGCGGGACTGGCGAGGTTAAGCATAAACTGCCCAGCGCAAATGCCTGACAACAGAATGGCGGTATAAATCGCCAGTATCTGACCGCGATTGGTATTGGTAGAGGCTTGATTGAGCCAGCTCTCGGCGACCACATAAATAGTCGAAAAGGCAAACCCAGTAAGCAGGCGCATTAGTGCCCAGGCCCATGGGTCAACATAGAGCGCGTGAACCAAAATAGTCACCGAGGCCACTGCCGAGAGGGCAGCAAATATGCGGATATGTCCGACCCGCTCGATCAGTGCTGGGGTTAGCCGTGAGCCGATCATAAAGCCGGCAAAATAACAGGACATCAACAGGGCGATTAGGTAGTCATCAAAGCCTTCAATCTCCGCGCGAATACCCAGCAGACTGTTCTGTACGCCCACGGCGAGACCGATCAGAGCGAGTCCGATAAACAGGGGCCAGAGGTTGATCATAGTGCGTATTGGCATGGGCGAATTTGTCCAATTAAGGGGCTGCTGAAATTTTCGCCACAGTACTCCTAAAGTTAAAAAACGCAAAGCATCTTTTGCACTAAAATAGGCCTATAATCGCGTTTTTTCTGATGGGTCCTTCTCGGCTAAAAAGCCCGTCTAAGAGGACGCTTTTAAAAGCGCTTAAAATTATGTCTGTGGTTGCATCTAGTTTAGTTGAAAAACATATTCGCACTTGGCTGCAGAGCTTCGTCGTGGAACTCAACCTCTGCCCCTTTGCCCGACCATTGATCGCTGATCCGGCCCTGCGTATCAATGTTTGCGAGACCCATGATATAGAGCAGCTATACTATGCTTTTCTCTCAGAGCTGGACTTGATTCAGCAGAGTAGCGAAGGCGAGATCGCCACCAGCCTATTAGTTGTGCCCAACATGTTGCACAGTTTCGAAGACTATCTAGACTTTCTCGGCGATGCCGAAGTCATGTTGGAAGAGCTAGGTCTCGATGAAATGATTCAGCTGGCCAGTTTTCATCCCCAGTATCTGTTTGATGGCGAAGACAAAGACAGCGCCAGCCATTTTAGCAATCGCTCACCCTATCCACTGATTCACTTCTTGCGCGAAGAAATGGTCACCGCCGCACTGGATAATGTCGATATGCCCCAGCAGATTCCCCAGCGCAATATTGCTCTTTTGGAAGGCATGGGTCGCGAGGCAGTTGCAGCCCGCTGGAATGCATTAACCGCAGACAAGCAAAAATGAAAAAGCCTGATGTGATTATTATTGGCGGTGGCGCTGCCGGACTGTTTTGTGCTTTTACCGCGGCTCAGCGGGGCCAGTCTGTTCTAGTTCTCGACAGCAGCAACAAAGTGGGCAAAAAAATTCTTATGTCTGGGGGTGGCCGCTGCAATTTCACCAATCTCGATATCACCCCAGAAAACTATCTCTGTAATAATCCCCACTTTTGTATCTCCGCACTCAATCGCTACAACCAATGGCAGTTTATAGAGCTGGTGGAGAGTCATGGCATCGCCTATCACGAGCGCAAGCACGGCGAACTGTTTTGCGACGAGTCGGCAAAAGATATTCTCGCCATGTTGCTAGAAGAGTGTCAGCAGGCCGGTGTGGTGATTAAAACCAAATGTGAAATCAAGTCTGTAAAAGCTGCTGATCCAGCCAGTGAAGCGCCATCAGGATATAGTCTGCAAACCTCCACTGGCCCATACCATTGCAAATCACTGGTTATCGCCACTGGCGGGTTATCGATTCCCACCATGGGGGCCAGTGGTTTCGGTTACGAGATCGCCGAGCAGTTTGGTTTAAGCCTGCTGCCGCGCACCGCCGGCCTGGTGCCTTTTACCTTTAGTGATGGCATTAAGCAGATTTCAGAGACCCTATCCGGCTTGGCCGTGGATGTGGAGATGTCAGTGAATGGCATCAGCTTCCGCGAAAATATGCTCTTTACCCATCGAGGTATTAGTGGCCCAGCCGCACTGCAGTTATCCAGCTATTGGAAACCGGGGCAAGCTATTGGAGTCAATTTACTCCCAGATGAAAATGCTGCAGAGTTGCTTCTCGGATATAAGAAAACCAGCGCCAAGAGCCTACTGCGCAATCTGTTATCTCAGCACCTCTCGAAAGGCTTGGTATTGGCATTGCAGACATTGCACTGGCCCAAGTACGCCGAAACCGCCATGGCAGAAATTCCCGACGCGCAGCTATTGGCAGTGGCGCAGCAGCTTGCCGATTGGCAACTAAAACCCTCTGGAACTGAGGGTTATCGCACCGCTGAAGTCACTCTCTGCGGTGTGGATACGGATCAGCTGTCGTCAAAAACCATGGAATGCAAAACCCAGCCCGGGCTCTATTTTGTCGGTGAAGTGGTGGATGTGACGGGCCACTTGGGCGGCTACAACTTTCAGTGGGCCTGGGCCTCAGGCTATGCAGCGGGGCAGTACGTCTAACCCTTAATCGACTAGCGGCGGTTGGCCTTAGCCTTGCGGCGGCGCGCAGCAACCTTTTCCAAACGCAGTTTCTCGCGCTCTTCTTTCTCGGCTCTCAACACTTCAACCTGCTTCATTTCCAGATCAATCACCTCAGGTGTTTCGAAGGTTATATTACCCAGCGTGCCAGCGCGCAGTTCATTGACAAAGATTGTTGAAACCCGCTCCAGATCTACCTGTCCGCCACCGCGCAGGCAACCGCGCTGAGCGCCAATAATTTCTAGTAGCTCAATCTCACTGCGAGGCAGAGTCTCAAACTTAAAGCGCTTTTGCAGCAATTCAGGGTATTTTTCCAGCAGGAAGTCCGCGGCAAAAAACGCCACATCCTCATAGCTTACCGCAGTATTTTTAATCGCCCCGGTAGTCGCCAGTCTATAGCTGCCATTGGGGTTTTCAATTTTAGGCCAGAGAATTCCCGGCGTGTCCAACAGCATAATGCCATTGCGCAGATTGATTTTTTGCTGGCCCTTAGTCACCGCAGGCTCATTGCCGGTTTTAGCAATATGGCGGCCGGCCAAACTATTGATCAGCGACGATTTGCCAACATTGGGGATGCCCGTGACCATCACCAAAGTATTGCGCCCCTCTTTCTGAGGGCAGAGCTTATTGATCAGATCAATAACCTGCTTGCTCGGATCAAAGTGCTGCAGATCCAGCGCCATGGTCTTGGTGTTGTCCTGCTGCTCATAATAATCCTGCCAGACCTGGGTTATCTCAGGATCCGCAAGATCGCACTTATTGAGAATCTTGATCGAAGGCTTCTCAGTGACCAAGTCCTGAATAAACGGATTTGAGCTACTAAAAGGAATTCGCGCATCGAGCACCTCAATCACCAGATTGACCAATGGCAATGACTCGATCATCTCGTTGCTGGCCTTGCGCATATGGCCGGGGTACCAATGTATCGACATTTGGGGGTTCTCTGGTGTTTGGGTAGCTGGTTCGGTGCCGAAGGCACTGTTGAGTGCATTTTCAGGGGCTGGGCGGATAAAAGCAAACCTGTGTGGGCGATTATGGTGGTCTTGTAATCCCCCCAATAAACCAAAGGCGGCACAAGTAGAAACTGTTAGGCCGCGCACAGTAGCTGTCACGGTGGGATACCGTCAATGGTCAATCTACTAATGGTAAAGCTCGAGGGGAGATGCGCAATAATCTATTCTTGTATACTGAAGTCAGTCGAGTAGGGTTATTTCTCTAGAGATTATGGGTTTTCAAAATCATCTGGTACAGCCGGCTAATCCTGTTGAGCTTTTGTGGAGACCGCAAGCTCATTTCAATTGGCTGAAAACTTGGACTCGAAGACCTCTCCCCGATTAAGTACTGACAGATTAACAGCCCCCTCTGAAACATATCCGCCGACAGGCTATATAGAAGATCTGGTGTCTCAGCCTTATGTTTTTTCCAAAACTCATCCGCCTCCAAGGCGCTGGAAAGTTCATATATGGCAATTAGAACTTCATGTGCGAGCACTAAGTTGTTCTTTTGCAAAGCGGATATATGCTGCAAGTGCAGCTTAGAGAATTTGTACAGGTACTTTTTAACCGGGGCATAGTGGTAGTGCTGGCATAACAGCTCTTCTATCTTGCTAGTCCGCAATTGCAAAATAGAGATCAATTCGTCTGTACCTATATCTGGGGATGTATTGTTAATAACCACATCTCTTCCAGCAACTGGGCCATTGGTAGTCGAGCCATCAGATATGATTGCCGATGATCTCTGCCCATGCCTATGATCACTAATTGCGCTTGTCAGTGGCTCTTTATTTTTGTGCCTTCTGGCCTGAAGCAGTCGAAACACCGCGGCCAGGCTAACAATACCTACGCCACTAAAAATCCATTGATAGTTCTCTGATATCCACTCGAGCATCTTGTTACCCTAAAGGCTTATTTATCACAGCAGTGACGGCGGTATTTTACTTTCGCCTCTCCTAACCTTATTAGGGTCTAGGAAAGCAGTGCCTACAGTAATAGCCAATAGTTGCGCTTAATTCGAGTCTCTTCCTCAATTGCCCCTGCAGCCAAAACCACTGCCCACACAGACAGTCGGTGATACACTTTCTCCCTACCACCGACAGTGAAACCACTCAAAATATGAAAGACTGTAA
>JAFMBU010000114.1 GCA_017858295.1 Porticoccaceae bacterium
GCCTTGAAGTCGAGCATAGAAAATCCGTTATGCGGGCTTGCGCGCGCAGATCATGTAATTAACATCGACATCGGTTTCAGTGAGGCGATAGGTTTTGGTTATCGGGTTGTAGGTCAACCCAGTCATCTGATCCAGTTCCAAACCGGCCTCGCGAATCCACTGGCCCAGCTCCGCCGGACGAATAAACTTACCGTACTCATGAGTGCCTTTGGGCAGCATGCGCAGCACATATTCGACGCCAATAATCGCCAGCAGATAGGCCTTGGGATTGCGGTTAATGGTCGAGAAAAACACTGTGCCACCGGGCTTGGTCATGGCGGCACAGGCGCGCACCACTGAGCCGGGATCTGGCACATGTTCGAGCATCTCCAGGCAGGTAACCACATCGAACTGTTCTGGGTGACTCTGGGCAAAATCTTCTGCAGTGGATTTTTGGTAGTCCACCTCAACGCCGGACTCGAGTTTATGCAGTTCCCCCACCGCCAGTGGTGCTTCGCCCATATCTATACCGGTGACATAGGCGCCGCGCTGAGCCATGGCTTCGCAGAGAATACCGCCGCCACAGCCAACGTCTAAGACTTTTTGCTCAGCCACCGGGGCCAATTTATCAATCCAGTTGGCGCGCAGAGGGTTGATGTCATGCAGTGGCTTAAACTCGCTGTTGCGATCCCACCAGCGGCTCGCCAGCTTCTCAAACTTGGCGACTTCGCTGGCATCTACATTCATTGATGCGGTGTTTTCACTGTTGCTTGCTGACATAGGGAGTGGCTACCTGAATGTTGAAACTATTAGTTAAGCTTGCGGCTAAAGAGGACTGATCTGGTTACGCCAGGCATCGGCACGGCGGATCAGATTGTCTTCATCGAGGGTCACCAAATTGCGCTCTCTGAGCAGTGCCTTGCCTGCCACCCAGCTGTGGGTCACCTGGCTGCCGGCATTGCTGTAGACCAATTGAGAGGCAGGATTATACAGCGGTTTTTGGCTCAGAGAGCTGATTTCCACAGCAATCATATCGGCGCTCTTGCCCGCTTCGAGGCTGCCGATCTGATCGTCCCAGCCCAACGCCTTGGCGCCGTTAATGGTGGCAAGGCGCAGGGCAGCGTGAGCATCCAGTACTGAAGCGTCATCGGCTACGGCTTTGGCCAACAGAGCCGCAGTCTTTAATTCACCAAAGAGATCCAGATCATTATTGCTCGCCGCGCCGTCGGTGCCTAAGGCCACATTGACGCCGGCATCTATTAGCTTGCCCACAGGGCAGAAGCCGCTGGCGAGTTTTAAATTGGATTCCGGGCAGTGCACCACATGACAGTTATTGTCTTGAATCAGGCGAATATCGCTGTCATCAATTTGCGTCATATGCACAAGCTGAGTTTGTGGCAGCAGCACACCCAGGTCATCGAGACGCTGCAGCGGTCGACAACCATAGAGTTTGAGGGAGTCGGCGACTTCCTGAGCGGTTTCATGGCAGTGAATATGCACCGGCATATCCAGCTCATTGGCATAGGTTGCTATGCGGCGCATGGTCTCATCACCCACTGTGTAGGGTGCGTGGGGCGCACAGGCAATTTTAATCAGTCCATCGCCTTTATAGATATCCCGCAGTTGCAGGCCCTTGTGAATATAGTCGTCTGGATCCTTGCCGCCAGCGGTTGGGAAATCAAACACAGTAAAGCCAACCTGACTGCGCATGCCGCTGCGCTGAACCTGCTCGGCCACTGTGTCGGCAAAAAAGTACATGTCGGCAAAGCAGGTGGTGCCGGTCTTGATCATCTCCGCCATGGCCAGATTGGTGCCATCAGCGACAAACTCGGCGCTGAGCACTCGAGCCTCCACTGGCCAAATATGTTCTTCCAGCCAGGGCTGCAGTGGCAGATCATCAGCGTAGCCACGCAGTAGGCTCATGGCGGCGTGGCCGTGGGCGTTAACTAGGCCGGGCATAAGAATATGATCGGCCAGATCCACTACAGACAGAGGGTCAAATTTGCTCTGTGCCTCGGCCTGGGGGTAAATGCCGACAATCTTTTGCTGGTCAATGGCCAGGGCGCAGTTTTCAAATACCCGGTTCTCTGGAACCACCGGAATAATCCATCGGCTATTGATAAGTAAATCGATTTTTATGGGCTGCATGAAGCCTCCTGAGCGAAGGTTCGGAGTATACCGACTTTTTACTGCGGGTTAAGCTTTGGCGTGAGTTTCAGGTCAATAAAAGCGAACCACTATGGGGATATGTATGGTAGAATTCAGGCCTTTAAACGGGCTGCTTTTGGCGCCTACCGGTACGCTTTAATGACTGCTCTAAATGGGTTGTGAGCGGATCTAAAATAATAGCGATAAAACTTCAGGGCGCGACGGAAACTTATGGGTGATTTAGCACAAGAAATTGTTCCGGTAAATATCGAAGACGAACTCAAGCAATCCTACCTAGCCTACGCCATGAGCGTAATTGTTGGCCGGGCACTGCCAGATGTCAGAGACGGCCTCAAGCCCGTGCATCGTCGCGCGCTATTCGCCATGAACGAGCTGGGCAACGATTGGAACAAGGCCTACAAGAAATCAGCCCGTGTTGTTGGCGACGTTATCGGTAAGTATCACCCCCACGGTGACTCTGCTGTTTACGAGACCATTGTTCGTATGGCTCAGCCATTCTCGCTGCGTTATATGTTGGTGGACGGTCAGGGCAACTTTGGTTCAGTCGATGGTGACTCCGCTGCGGCCATGCGTTACACCGAAATCCGTATGACCAAGATCGCCCATGCGCTGCTCGAAGATCTCGAGAAAGAGACTGTCGATTTTGTCCCCAACTACGATGAAACTGAACAGATTCCCCATGTATTGCCAACCCGCATACCCAATCTGCTAGTCAACGGTTCCTCTGGTATTGCTGTGGGCATGGCGACCAATATTCCGCCCCACAACCTCACTGAAGTAGTCAAAGGTTGTCTGGCCATGATCGACAATCCGGATATTACCGTCGATGAACTGATGGAATATATTCCTGGGCCAGATTTCCCCACTGCCGCAATTATCAATGGCAGGGCGGGCATTATTCAGGCCTATCGCACTGGTCGCGGACGCATCTATGTGCGCGCTAAAGCGGATATTGAGGTCAATGAAAAGACCAAGCGCGAAACCATTATCATCACCGAAATTCCCTATCAGCTAAACAAAGCGCGGCTAATCGAGCGGATTGCAGAGCTGGTTAAAGAGAAGAAGCTTGAAGGTATCTCCGAGCTCCGTGATGAGTCGGATAAAGACGGTCTGCGCGTGGTTATCGAGATTAAGCGCACCGATGTGGGTGAAGTAGTCCTTAATAATCTTTTCGCCCAGACTCAGCTGCAGAGCGTGTTTGGTATTAACGTTGTGGCACTGGTCGATGGTCAGCCAAAGATTCTCAATCTGCAGCAGCTGATTCATCACTTCCTGCGTCATCGCCGTGAAGTGGTTACCCGCCGCACCATCTATCTATTGAAAAAGGCCCGCGAGCGCGCCCATACATTGGAAGGCTTTGCCATTGCCCTGGGCAATATCGATGAAATTATTGCACTGATCAAGCAGTCGCCCACCGCCACCGAAGCCCGCGAAGCGCTGGTCGCCCGCGGTTGGAATCCTGGCTCAGTGGTTCAGATGCTGGAACGTGCTGGCAGTCAAGCGACCCGTCCGGAGTGGTTGGAAGATCAGTACGGTCTGCGCGATGGCAAATACCATCTGTCTCCAGAGCAGGCCAAAGATATTCTCGAGTTACGTCTGCACCGTTTAACCGGTATGGAACACGATAAAATTATTGCCGAGTTCGCCGTTAAGCTGGAAGAGATTACCGAGTACCAAGATATCCTCGGCGACCTGACTCGCCTAATGACGGTTATTCGTGAAGAACTGGAAGCTGTGATCGAAGAGTTCGGCGATGAGCGTCGCACCGAGATCATTGAATCGCTCCATGACCTCACGATTGAAGACCTGATTACTGAAGAAGATCGCGTTGTTACCATCTCCAATGGCGGCTATGCCAAAACTCAGCCACTGAGCGATTACCAAGCACAGCGTCGCGGTGGTATGGGCAAGTCAGCAACCGCAGTTAAAGATGAAGACTTTGTTGAGCACCTGCTGGTGGCCAGCACTCACGCGACTATTCTGTGCTTTACCAACCTGGGCAAGGTTTACTGGCTCAAGGTGTATCAGATTCCCGTTGCCGGCCGCAACTCCCGCGGACGCCCGGTGGTCAATCTGCTGCCCCTAGATGAAGGGGAGCGCATTAGCTCAATCCTGCCAGTTGAAGAATACAGCGCCGATAAATTTGTCATTATGGCCACCGCCAATGGCACCGTGAAGAAGACCTCACTGGAACAGTACTCCCGCCCCCGCAGTGTCGGTTTGCGTGCCGTGGACCTGGTTGAAGGTGATCATCTGGTTGGCACCGCGATTATTGATGACGACAGCGATGTGATGTTGCTCAGTTCTGAAGGCAAGGCGGTGCGCTTTGCTAGCACCGATGCCCGCTCCATGGGTCGAGTGTCTAAAGGTGTGCGCGGCATGCGTCTGCCAGAAGGCCATGAAGTTATCTCTATGGTTATACCTGAAGAAGATGGCTTCCTGCTGACGGTTTGTGAAAATGGTTACGGCAAGCGCACCAAGGTCGACGAGTTCCCAACAAAAGGGCGCGGCGGCAAGGGCATGATTGCGATTCAGGCCAGCGAGCGCAACGGACCATTGGTTGGCGCCACGCAGCTGTTCTCCGGTGACGAAATTATGCTTATTTCGGATCAGGGCACCATGGTGCGAACTCGCGGTGATGAAGTCTCGGTTGTGGGCCGTAATACTCAGGGCGTGCGCATTATCCGTTTGAAAGACAGCGAAAATTTGGTTCGGTTGGCACGTATTGCTGAGCCGGAGGAAGAAGAGCTTTTAATTGAAGATGATGCGGCTCTTGATGATAATGCCGCTGAAGCCGCTGTCGATGACAATACCGCTGAAGGCTCTTCTGACGACAGCTCTGCTGACGAGTAAGGTTTAGATCATGACTGAAAAGAATCCACTGCTCGAGCTGCGCAATAAGATTGATAATCTCGATCAAGAGATTATGGCCAAGATCAGTGCCCGAGCGCGCTGTGCTCAGGACGTTGCCAAGATCAAAAAAGAGCAGGGCGACGAGACCTATTACCGCCCTGAGCGCGAAGCTCAGGTTCTGCGCTCGATTATGGAAAAAAACGTCGGTCCTCTGGGCGATGAGGAGATGGCACGTCTATTTAGACAGATTATGTCCGCCTGTTTGGCCCTGGAACAGCCAATAAAAGTGGCTTTTCTTGGACCAGAGGGCACCTTTACCCAGGAAGCCACGCTCAAGCACTTTGGCGACTCCGCTGTCACTGTTCCCAAAGCGGCGATTGATGAAGTGTTCCGTGATGTCTTGGCCGAGTCCTGCAACTACGGTGTGGTGCCGGTTGAGAATTCTACCGAGGGCGTGGTCAGCCACACCCTAGACAGCTTTATAGACTCCTCGGTTAAGATTTGCGGTGAAGTTGAGCTGCGCATTCACCAGCATTTTATGATTGGCCCCAATACCAATAAAAACACTGTGACTCGTGTCTATTCTCACGCCCAGTCACTGGCCCAGTGCCGCAA
>JAFMBU010000007.1 GCA_017858295.1 Porticoccaceae bacterium
AACTCATCTGTAGGCTTGGCACTGATCTGGCTAACGGCACCAGCAATACTGTTTTTGCCGAAGAGGATGCCCTGTGGACCACGCAGTATTTCGACACGCTCCATATCAATCATCGGGATTCGAGCCAGCTGATCGCGACCGTAAAAAATACCGTCGTTATAGATACCCACAGACTGTTCAAAGCCGGGGTTGATACCGGAGCTAATGCCACGAATAGTCACAGTGGTAGAAATGCCGGTTTCATTGATGCTGAAGTTAGGCACTAACTCAGACAAGCCCTGAAGATCGACAATACCTGCATTGGACATTTTTTCAGCAGTTACGGCTGCAACCGAAACGGGAACGTCCTGCAGTGACTCTGCACGCTGCTGTGCAGTAACTACGATTTCTTCCAACATTGCCGCGTTAACTGCGCCGGCACTAGCGGTAATGGCTAAGGCTAAAAGTGACTTCTTTAGTACTCTATTCATTTTTCCCCCCTGGGAATTTGTCTTATTGAAGATGTGCTTTTTTATACTTTTAATTGTAAAAACTACTTTAACTAACTACATCTACATCCCTATAACCTGACTCTCTATAACCTGCCTCCCTGCTTACCCTACCTTTTAAAAATTTACTGCCTAAAAAATTTTGCGCGACTATGCCTCAACACAGTGCAAAGCGCCACTGCTTAAGAGCTAAGCCGTTAAAAAATCTGCCGGCTCAAGGGCGTCAAAACTGTCAGCCCCTAGAACCAAGGTCGCCAAAAAACCACTGTTGCGGGGTAATATCTGTGTTGAGAAAAACTCCGCCGTAGCGATCTTCTGGTTATAGAAGCGATCGGTCTCGCCAGCAGCCAGTCGATCCTGAGCCGCCGCCGCCAACTTCACCAGTAACCAATAAGAAACAGTATTTCCGTACAGCATCATAAAGTTGTACGCGATGCCCTGGGAGTCACTGCTATTTTCTAATACATAATTGAGCGCTTCCTGGCACTGTTCGATCCCATGTCGCAGCCGATTGCGCAGATTGACCACGCTGCCATGGGCTGCCGCAAGCTGGTCAACGGTCACCTGCATCTCCGCCAGCAGGACCTTTACCGCTTGACCACCGTCACGCAGACATTTACGTCCGATAAAATCTAAAGCCTGGATACCGTTGGTACCTTCATAGATCGGCAGAATACGCGCGTCACGCATATGCTGCGCCGCACCAGTCTCCTCGATAAAGCCCATGCCGCCATGAACCTGAACACCCAGTGAGGTAGTCTCCATGGCCACTTCCGTGCACCAGCCCTTGACCAGTGGCGTCAATAACTCAACCATCTGCGCACTCTGCACACGAACCTGTTCATCCGGGTGATGGGAACTGCGATCCTCTGCGGCTATGGCATAGTAGGACATGGCACGACCACCCTCAGTCAATGCGCGCATCTGCATGAGCATGCGCTTAACATCTGAGTGGTGAATAATCGCTGCACGGCCTTCGACACCAGGGGCTCGACCCTGAACCCGATCCGTGGCATAGGCAGCAGCCTGCTGATAGGCGCGTTCGCCTAGGGAGACTCCCTGGTGACCAACTGATAGACGGGCATTGTTCATCATGGTGAACATGCACTGCAGACCTTTATTCTCCTCGCCTACCAAGTAGCCAACTGCTCCACCATTATCGCCAAAGGCCAGAGTGCAGGTGGGGCTCGAATGGATGCCTAACTTGTGCTCAACGCCAACTGGTTTAACATCGTTGCGTTGACCCAGACTGCCATCTGCATTGACCAAGAACTTGGGCACCAGAAATAGCGAGATGCCCTGATTGCCCTCTGGGGCATCGGGGCGGCGGGCCAGAACCAGGTGAATAATATTGTCGGCGCAGCTGTGATCGCCCCAGGTGATATAGATTTTTTGGCCACTGATCAGATAGTGGTCGCCATTTAAGATAGCTTTGGTTTTCACCGCAGATAAGTCACTGCCAGCCTGAGGTTCAGTGAGATTCATGGTGCCGGACCAGGCGCCGGAGATCAGATTGCCTAAATAGGTCTCTTTCTGCTCATCGCTGCCGTATTGATTCAGTGCGTGAACCACACCGCGGGTCAGCATAGGCAATAGGCTAAAACCACAGTTGGCGGTCTGCAGCATTTCCTGCACCGCCAGATCCACCACACTGGGGAAACCCGCGCCGCCATAATTGCTATCGCCATTTAAGCAGCACCAGCCAGCTTCAACCATCTGTCGGTAAATAGGATCTAGACCAGGTGAAGTGACCACTTCGCCATCCTTCAAAAAGGCTGGATGCTTATCCGTCTCATGATTGGTCGGTGCCACTATATCTTCAAAGAATTTGGCTGCCTCTGGCAACACCACATCAACCATATCGCGGCTCGCATCTTCGAACCCCGGCATACTGCAAATTTCAGCATAGTTAATAATTTCATCAAAGATAAAAGCCAGTTCCTTCTGCGGTACCTTATAAACACTCACGATCTTGCTCCTAAAATCAAAAAAGTAATACTACCTAGAATCGTTACTCTAGGAGCTAGCCCTGCTTGCTGTAAACCTTAATCAATGACCATATGGTCTATGCTCAAAAGAAGCGCGAAAACGCTCAACAGATTATTCTCTGACCATAGGAAAACGCTATGTTAGCTGTTATCGGCGGCTCCGGGCTCTACCAGCTTGAGGGGTTGCAGATCGACCAAGAACGCATCCTGACCACTCCCTTTGGCAGGCCCTCTGCGGCGATTAGCTGCGGCGAATACGCTGGTCAATCAATGCTGTTTCTTGCCCGCCATGGCAGCGGACACCAGCTGCTGCCTCACGAAATTAACTATCGCGCCAATATCTATGCCCTCAAAGCCCTGGGTGCACGACGGATTATGTCCTTTTCTGCCGCTGGCAGTCTGCGCCAGCAGATTAAGCCTGGGGATCTGGCACTAGTGGAACAGTATTTTGACCACACCAGAGGCGGTCGCACTCAGAGCTTTTTTGGCCAGGGCATCGCCGCTCATGTCTCTACCGCCAATCCGGTCTGCGCTGCACTTAACAGCGATATTCAACGGGCCGCGGCGAGCGTTGATCAGCCCATCCACATCAATAACTGCTATGCCTGTGTCGAAGGTCCGCGACTGGGCACCCGCGCCGAGAGCTTTTTCCTTCGCGACGCCGCCAAATGCGACCTTGTGGGCATGACCAATCTGCCCGAGGCCTTCTTGGCTCGAGAAGCCCAGATCGCCTACAGCTCAGTCTGCTTGATTACCGATTACGACTGTTGGATGGACGACCCCAGTCAACATGTGAGTGTCGACAAATTCTTTGAGGTCTATAGCGACACCCTTGCCCGTGCCATCAGGCTTTTAAAACCGCTTTTACACAGCCCTTTCACTGCAACCCCAAGCTATATCAGCCAGGCACTGAAAAGCGCACTGCTAACCCCTAGGGACCAGCTCAGTTCAGCACAACAGCAGTGGCTTGAGGTTTTAGAGCGTTGAACGAACCAGCTCAGCCCCTGCTATCGATTATTATTCCCCTGGGGCCAGAGGAGACTGAACAGCAGTATCTGTTAAAAGATCTGCTTAATGTACTCGCCGATAGCTCAGTGTCCAGCGAGATTATCCAGAAATCTGAGCACAGCCGCGCCAGCAGCCTCAATGGCGGCGCCAAACAAGCAGAGGGCCAGTGGCTGTGGTTTTTACATGCAGACAGTCGCATCAGCCCAGCTAATCTCTGTGCTCTTGAGAGCAGCCTCAATCATGATCCCCATGGTGCTGCCCTGCACTATTTTGATCTTGGCTTTAAACCCAGCGGCCCCCTACTAAGGGCCAACGCCCTGGGAGCCAACCTGCGCTCGCGGTGGCTTGGCTGCCCCTATGGGGATCAGGGATTGTGCCTATCTAAGGAGCTATTCTTACATCTCGGAGGCTTTGCACAAGACCAGGCCTATGGTGAAGACCTGCTATTTGTCTGGCACGCCCGCAGAGCCGCAGTGCCCCTCCGGCGAATCCCTTCAACCCTGCTCACCAGTGGTCGCAAATACCAGCGCCAGGGTTGGCTCAAGGTGACACTGCTGCACCAGTGGTATTGGCTGCGGCTGTCCCTGCCTGAGCTATTTAAACTGCTATGCCAACGCTGGCGCCGCAAATGAGCACGCCTAACCATGCCACCGCGATCGCCATGTTTGCCAAAACTCCAGGTTTGTCGCCGGTTAAAACCCGCCTTGCCAAAACCCTCGGCCAAGTTGCCGCTGAGAGCGCCTACCGCCTCTCTGTAGCGGCAATAAAAGCAACCCTTGCGCAGGTTAAGGCCGATATATTTTGCGCGGTAGCCGAGCAAGAAGGTCTAGGAGACCCTCTGTGGCAGGGACTGAAAACTATTTACACCGGTCCCGGCTGCCTTGGACAGCGCCAGCATCAGGTCTATCAGAGGTTGCTACAGCGCTATCAACAGGTCATATTAATCGGCTCCGATAGCCCCCAGCTAACCGCCGACAGATTGCAGCAGGCGATTAGAGCTCTAGAACAAGAGCAATTTATTGTGGGTCCTGCGCTGGACGGGGGCTATTATCTGTTTGCCGGCAGGAGTCACCTTAGCCAAGCTTTTTGGACTCAAATCAATTACAGCCGCGCTGATACCTGTGACAACCTGCTCGCCGCCCTGCCGGTTAAGGCGACACTGCTGGCGCCTATAACCGATATGGATAGGCTCGAAGATTTGCCTCAATTGCACCGCGAGCTAACCGCTCTGGGCTCAGTAATAAGCCCCCAGCAGCGAGCACTAGTTTGCTGGATTGAGGCCCAAGGGAATTACCGCTAAAGATTAGCCCACCGAACAGGTACCACCGCCGAGAACACAAAAACTGGCGCAGTGAGGATGGTTGAGCTGCACCCTTCCCTGAGCCTCAACCAGACTAGTTCCTAAATTAAACTGCTGGTCGTAAGCCAACAATGTGCAGGCCATCACTGAGGGTTGCCGGTCGCCACGACGCACCACCACCATACGCGACGAAGCACACATCATGGCATCTGGATCCACATTGAGAATCTGCCAGCACTCCTCAGTTATCTCAGGCAGATCCGGGGCAATAGTGATTTCTGGAAACAGTAATAGAGCTGTTTTGTCGAAGGCATCAAGCTTGAGATTGTGACGTTTAAACAGCGCCGCATAACCCTCTCGCAAAACCTGCTCATCATCTCCCCAGAGCCTGCGGCCAGCCACATGAACAGTAAATCCCTGATCCGATAGCCAGCAAAGTCCATCGAGCATCGGCTGCCAAGACTTCGCGCCACGCTCCTGCTGGTGCAGCTCGGCATCGAAATGATCGATTGAGACACGCACAGTCAGCTGCTTGCCATAGCGCTTTTGCAGCGCCAATAACCCTGCCTGGCGCTTAAGCATAGGGCGGGTAGCATTGGTTAAAATCAGCAGCCGGAAACCGCGACGCAAAATCATCCCCACAATGGCGATAATATCTGGATTGAGAAACGGTTCGCCCCCGGTTAAGCCAATCTCTTCAGTGCCCAGGTCATGGCGCTGAATCTCATCGAGAAACTGTTGCACCTGACTGAGACGAATAAACTCAAGGCGATCATTACTGGGGGAAGATTCTATATAACAATGGCTACAGGCGAGATTGCACAGGGTGCCGGTGTTAAACCAGAGTGTTTTAAGCTGCTTGAGTTTGACGCTGGCTCGAGGGCAACCAGAGGCGGTGTAGAGAGGATTGGAGAACTTTTTTAGTTGAGTATCCATACTCAGATTCCGATCTATTTAATGCTTTAAGCGTAGCCTAAGCTAGCCTCAAGGGCACATAAGATCGGGGCTGTTAAGCGGCAGAGACAGGATCCGGTCTAGTCACCGAGTAAGCCCAGTAAAAGGCGACAAACTGCAATGCTAAACGCACATAGAGGGCGACCAGCGGAATATCCGGAAACAGTTGCGGATTAAATGCCATATACAGATTGGCCGGATACACCGCGACCAATAAAGCCACCAACCCAAGACCAGCCAGGGAACGGAATCGGGGGATTAAAACCCCTATGCCGCCCATAATTTCAAACACACCGCTGATATATACCAGAGCCAAATGCGCCGGTATCCAGGGCGGCATAATGCTGACATAGAAGTCTGGGACAAACAGATGATGAAAGCCGGCGTAGGTAAAAAAGACACTTAACAGAAACAGAAAAAAGCACTTTGTACGGCTTTTTGGCAGTTGCATGGAAGCCATTGCACGGCGCAGAAGCCCCTGTGGTAGAACAGCTGTCTTAGTCATAACAATGCTCGTTTATCTTAGTGGCTCGTTTATCTTAGTGTCTTGTTCATATTAGTGTCCCGTTTAAAGTACTGATGAGGTGCCAAACTCTTCTATCAGCTCTGCAGCTATGCGCTCTTGCTCGCTACGGGCATTGACCTGCTCACACTGGCCATTGTTCCAAGACTGATAGCGGGCAATATCGGCATTGCCTATATTGATCAGCGTCTCCCAAGCCAGTAGACACTTTTCAATATGACTGGCATTGGTATCAGCAGCGATTCCCGCCAATAACGTATCCAGAGTTTCAGTCTCAAATTGCAGCCCCAAAAACTCGTCCCGATCTAGGCGCACATAGGGTTTGGTTTTGCTGTTGTAGCGCTGCCATTCGAAGTCGAGAGATTTATCCGGAATCCCGGAATGAGCAAAATCACCCCAGACATTGATAAACGTGCGCTCCATCTGATCCCGGGCTTCACCCTCTGGATAGATATAAGAGGTCACAGGGCCGTACTTAAAATCACCGGTAACAAAGGAGATATCGGTACCGTGAGCGGCGCCAAAAATAGCCGGAAAGTCGATAAAGAATGACTTCTCCTGATCGTCCCAATCAAAGCGATAGTTATACAGCCGATCGTAGCCCGCCAGCTCCATAGCACTTAAGGGTTCATCCACACCGCGAGCCTTCCAGGCCTGAGAGCGCGTTCGCACCCAGAAGTTGTACAGCGTCGGATCTTTAATCGTCACTTTCGGCGGCAGTAGTTTAGTGAAGGGATAGCTGGTTTGCATAAAGTAGCGATGCAAGGCAAACCACAGAGTGACTTCATCTTTATTAGCACCGGAAATCACCGGGACATTTTTCCCGTACTGGGGGTCAGCTAGGGCCGCGATCATACCGACCTTGGGAATTACGATGCCATCAGCAGTGGTCAATGGTGAGTAGTCAACTTTCGCCGGCTTGTCATTGTAGAGAGCAATAAGCTCTCGAGCATCGATATTTTTAAGCCGTTGGCGAAGCTGGTTAAGCGATAGCTCAGTGTCACTGGCACCTTGCTGAGCCAACAGCTTCTGAGTAATTTGCCAGCTGCCGCGAGTCACATAGGTGTCAGCGCCATCGAGATTGTAGGCGCTTTCCAAACTGCTGGTGACTGTGTATCCAGACTGAGCAATGGCACCGTGAAACAAGCCTTTAGACATGGGTGATGCTAGCAGCGCGTAGACATTATGTGCACCGGCAGATTCACCAAAGACGGTCACATTGCCAGCATCACCGCCAAAGCCCGCTATATTCTCCCGCACCCACTTCAGCGACTGGATAATATCCAAATGACCAAAATTAGACGCCTGATCTACACCACTCTGGGGACCCTGAATCGCCGGATGTGTAAACCACCCTAGGGCACCCAGGCGATAATTGATCGCCACAACCACAACGCCTTTGCTCGCTGCCAACTTGCTGTAATCGTAATAATCTTTCAGTCCAGTGGTATTGCTACCGCCGTGAATCCACAGCATCACTGGGTATTGTTTACCGACGAAATCTTTCGGCGCACGTATATCCAAAAACAGGCAGTCCTCAGAGCCAATCACACCCTCGGCGCCGTCTTCAACACCCGCATAACGACTTGCCTGTTGCACACAGGCCGTATCTTCACGCTCGACAATCAACTGCTCTGGAGCGACTAGCTCTCGCGGAGCACGCCAACGCAGATCGCCAACTGGAGCCTGGGCATAGGGAATATCAAACCAGCTGACGACCTCAGCACCAATCTTTTCGTCAGCACTGGCGTTGAGACGCCCCTGGGAAATCCCAGTGGCGGTTTGGATCCTAAATTGGGGAAGGTTTTCCGGTGTCGGCTGTTCTGGAGCAATCAGCCCGCAGGCACTCAGCATTACCACGGCAGAAATAATCGAAATCAGTTTCATAGTGAGAATCTTTTATTATTATTGTATGCACTCCGCCCCTAAGGGCTGCGATGCAATTATTAGTTACTCTATCATACGTTTTTACTAACTTAGGCGATCACTCGGCGCCATCTTGTGAGAACTGCAACTCGGCAAGTCGGGCGTAGAGTGGACTAGAGGCGATCAGTTGATGATGGGCGCCCTGAGCCACTTTCTTGCCCTGATCCATAACCACGATAGTATCGGCATGGAGAATCGTCGCCAGACGATGGGCAATAATGACTGTAGTGCGCCCTTTCATCAACTTATCCAGCGCCAACTGCACCTTGTATTCACTCTCTGCATCCAAGGCACTGGTAGCCTCGTCTAAAAGTAAAATACGCGGATCTTTTAGCAGCGCACGGGCAATGGCAATGCGCTGACGTTGACCGCCGGAAAGACGCACGCCCTGCTCACCCAAATCGCTGTGATAGCCCTCGGGAAGCTGATTGATAAACTCGTGGGCATGGGCCGCCTCGGCCGCGGCAATCACCTGCGCGTCAGTGGCCTGGCTATTACCGTAGCGAATGTTGTACATCACATCACCGCTAAACAAGGTTGGCTGTTGCTGCACCACCGCGATCTGCTCGCGCAGCTGGGTCGGTGTCATCTGACGGATATTAATATCGCCAAAACACAGCTCGCCCTGCTGGGGATCATAGAACCGTTGAATCAAATCGAACAGCGTCGACTTACCCGCCCCTGAGGGCCCCACAAGGGCGACAATAGCACCTTCTTTAATGGTCAGAGAAAAATCATCCAAGGCCGGATGCTCTGGCCGCGACGGGTAACAAAAACGCACATTACGCAGCTCAAGCTGCGCCGGCAACTGATCAACACTGGCCAATGGCTGATCTGGCGCCAGTATCTGATTGTCAGCATGGAGCAGTTCCATCAAGCGGTCAGTGGCGCCGGCTGCCCGTTGCAGCTCACCGTAAACTTCAGACAGGGAGGCAACACCAGTGGCCATCAGAATCGCATAGAAAATAAAGGCACCGAGATCACCGCCACTCATCTTGCCATTAATCACATCACTGCCGCCGACCCAGAGCATTCCCGAGAGCGCACCAAATACCAATAAAATAACCACTGCCATCAACACCGCGCGCTGACGCACTCTGGTGCGAGCAATCAAAAAGGCCCGTTCCACTTCACTGCCAAAAGCGGTCTTCTCCTGCTCTTCATGGGTAAAGCTCTGCACAGTCTTAATATGTTGAATAATTTCCCCGGCATAACTACCGACATCGGCAATCGAGTCCTGACTGTCCCGCGACAGCTTGCGCACTTTGCGGCCAAAGATCAGGATCGGCATCAGCACTAGGGGCACAGCCACAATAATCATCAGCGACAATTTAAAATTGGTCACCAGCAACATTATTAGGGCACCGGTAAAGCTAATCGCACTGCGCAGGGCAATGGACGCCGAAGAGCCAATAATCGACTGTAACAAGGTGGTATCAGAGGTCAGTCGCGACATAATGTCGCCACTGCGGTTGGTCTCAAAGAAAGCCGGATGCAGTGTCACAATATGGTTGAACACCGCTTTGCGCAGGTCCGCAGTGACCCGCTCACCCAGCCAAGAGATCAGGTAAAAACGCACATAGGTTCCCAGAGCCATCAACACAGAGGCAATAACAATAAACATAATCGCTTGATTCAGGTGACTGAGAGACTGCTGGGCAAACCCTTGGTCGATCACCAGACGCAGGCCCTGACCTATGGACAATGTGATGCCCGCGGTAAATATCAAGGCGGTGAGAAATACCCAAACCTGCAATTTATAGGGTTTAAAAAACTCCACCAGAGAGAGTAGCGTCGACATTTTTTTCGGCGCTTCGGCTGCAGGCCCTTGCTCAGTTTGCTGCGCTGAGATCAAATCATTACTAAGGTTATCGCTGGATTGGCTGGTTGGCACAGGGTCACCGCATTGCAGTTAAGGGGCTAAATAATTAAGCCTAACTTTTAGGCCTGTTATCGACGTGGCAGGATTATGCACTGCTTATTAAAATAGACAAGAGAGAATCACACCCAAGCCTCTTTTCCGCCCATAGACGCCCGGGCTAAAGGCGCTTTTTCAGTAGAGTTGGTTATCCGCCAGTGGCACTTCAAGGGCATTGGAGTCACCCTTTTCCGGGCCACCAATCATCTCATCATAGGCACTGGTCTGGCGCAGCACAGTGTTCTCCGCGGCAACCTTTTTCAACTGTTTCTGCAGTTCGAGCAATTTGGTCGAGCGCAATAGCTTGCCGCGGTCATCGCAGACATAGTGCTCTACCCCCTCGATAATCGCTGACACCTGATAGAGACTTAAATCAATGGAGTGATAAATTAATTTCTCCACCACAAAATATTTATTTAACTTGGACAGCGCTATGGCCACAGCAGTTACCTTTTAGTCTATTGTTGGTCTGCAAGTTTTACGAGCGGCAGCCTCATTTGGCCTAATGGTCTGGGCTTTTCGCAAACCGCACAGTCATAGACAGGGTTGCGCTTATGCATCTTTTACTAAAGACTAACGCCTCTAAAATTCTCTCCAGGTCAGAATCATCCATGAAACTCGTTATTTCTGCTTTATCACTAAGTCTGCTACTACCCAGCTTATCCGCCGCACAACAGCTGGCATCAAACCAAGGGGCTGAGCAGCGCGAAGGCATTATCGAGACAGTGGTTGTCACCGGCCGCCGCAGTGAACAGAACCTCAACCAGCTAATCGGCGCTGCCGGTCAGGTCTCAGCTGAACAGCTACAACTTATAGGCCATGCCCATATCAATGAGTCCGCCGCCCGTATCCCCGGTGTTTGGCTGAGCCGCGGCAATGGTCAGGAACTGCTCGCCGCCGTGCGCTCACCGGTGTTTACCGGCGCTGGTAGCTGTGCCGAGATTCTTACCACCGAAGATGGCCTGCCGACTCGCCCCACTGGTATGTGTAATGTTAACCAGCTCTTTGAAGTCAACAGCGAACAGGCCTCAGGACTCGAAATCTGGCGCGGTCCCGGCACCGTGTTCTATGGTTCCAATGCCATGCACGGCGTCATCAACAGTCTCTCCCCCGTTATTCAGCGCAACTATTTATCATTGGAAAGCGGCAGCCACGACTACAACCGCGTCAAACTCGGCTGGCGTCAGCAGCGTGGCAACCACACTTGGCAAATCGCGGCCAACGGCGTCACCGACAAAGGCTTTAAAGATGACGCCGGTTTTGATCAGCAGAAGCTCTCCCTGAAGCACAGCTGGAGCGGTTCTGAACTGAACAGCGACACCCATCTGTCTCTGGTCAACCTCAATCAAGAGACCGCCGGCTATATCAAAGTTAAAGATTCCTACAAGGACTCTGCCGCCTGGAAAGCCAACCCCAACCCAGAGGCCTTTCGCGATGGCCAAGCCATGCGTCTCTCGTCGCGTATCAGTGGCGCCACCAGCGCTGGCGACCAATGGCAGATAACCCCCTATGTGCGCAAAAGTGAAATGACTTTTTTACAGCACTACCTGCCCGGTCAGCCGGAGGAGAAAAACGGTCAAACCAGCGCCGGCATTCAGTCTAGCTACCAGACTAGCCTAGCCACTGATGTCAGCTTATGGCTCGGCACAGATGTGGAATGGGCCAGTATGTGGGTGGAAGAATTTCAAGCCAATGCTCTCGGCGTCGCCAATAATGTGCGCTTTCAGGGCCAGCACTATGACTTTGATGTGGATAGCCAGCAGATCGCCCTCTTCGCCAATCTTGAATGGCAACTCAGCGATCAGCTGACCACTGAAATGGGACTGCGTTACGAGTACCTCAACTACGACTACCAGAACAATATGCTTTCAGGCACCACCAGAGACGATGGCAGCGCCTGTAACTCTGCAGATGGCAGCTGTCGTTACTACCGTCCTGACAACCGCTCCGACAGCACCAATAACCTCAACTTCCATCTGGGTGCAGACTACAGCTTTAGCAACACCCTCTCTGCCTATGCACGCCTGGCAAGCGCCTATCGTGCGCCGCAGATCAATGAAATCTATCGCCTGCAGCGTGAGCAAGTGGTGTCCGATATTCAACCCGAGGAGCTAGACAGCATTGAAGTGGGACTGCGTTACCGTCGGGACAGTCTCGCCGCCGAGTTCAATATCTACAGCATGGACAAAGAGCAGGTCATTATTAAAGACTCCAGCGGCTTTGTGGTCAGCAACGGTGAAACCAGCCACCGAGGCATTGAACTGCAGCTCAGCTATGCCATCAACCCAGCCTGGCAGATCGCTGCGGCCGGCAACTGGGCCAAGCACCTCTATGAGCAGAACAGTCTGATCAATGGCGCCAGCATTAACGGCAACGACATAGACACAGCACCCCGCACTCAGGGCAGCGCCCAGCTGCTCTTTACGCCCAGCGAAACACTCAGTGCTGAATTGGAATGGGTCTATCTCGGCGACTACTATCTGGATCCAGCCAACGCCCATCAATACGCTGGCCACGATGTGCTCAACCTCAGTGTTCAGCAGCGCTACCAACAATGGGACCTGCGTCTGCGAGTCACCAACCTCACTGATGAGCGTATCGCAGATCGCGCAGATTTTGGTTTTGGCAGCTATAGATACTTTGTCGGTGAGGGTCGTGGCGTATTGGCTGAGGTGAAGCGCTACTTTTAAGGTTTAGCCCTTAAGCCTCTAAAAAGTACCACGCAAAAAAAACCAGGCCACTCTAATCAGAGGGCCTGGTTTTTTTTCGCACTAATCGAACTACCAACTAATTGCTCGGCTCATACCAAATCGGTGAACTGTAAGCCCGATCCTGAGTGGTTTTCTTCACATAGGGTGCCATCTCAACATCAAACTTAGCCGCGTCATAGGCCGTCCATCGCGGGGATGGCACCTCAAGGGCGCGGACATAATAGAACGCCTTTTGCTCAGCGCTAAACTCCGGATCCTGCCAAAGCGCAGTCAGTTCCGCAGCGCCGTATTTGTGGCTATAAGTCGCTTTGGCTTCGTCTACAGTGGAGGGAATATCCGCAATATCACCGCTGGCATCCATTGAACGCAGCTCTGGGTTGCTCCAGGCCACATTAAAGACTTTCTCATGGACTGCGCCATCACTATCCTCCCAGCCTTTAATCACCTGTAAACGATCTAGATTGGCGCCATTGGGATCTTTGGCGGTCTGCAGCATAAACACCGGAGCGCCAGTGCTGCTCTGCAATAGCGTCGCGCCCATGGGCACGCCTTTGCTATAGCCGATATCCGACATATTGGAGGCTTGCAGATCGTCTTCAGTAAAGTCCCAGCCGCCAAAGAATCTAACCGTCATGCGACTGCCGGTGGTGGCATAGACCTCTTTGCGCTGAATCGCATCCCAGATCCCTTCACGGGTGTTCTCGGTGGCCCAGACTGCGGCATAACCTGAGGCGGCCATCATAAAGCCCGGCACGGTGAATTTTCCTCGCCCACCCACAGCATCCTTCCAGCGATCTGCCTGAGGTTCCATGCCGGCGCTGTGCTTGCCATAAAAGTTATCCTCGGCGGCGGTGGCCAGTGAGGTGTGTGAATCAGTGGAACCGATCATGCCGAATTTGTAGGGGTTGGTGCCCTGAGAAGACTCCAGTGCCAAACCATTTTTCAGTGCTTCACGAGCGTACTCAAAGGGAATCATCTGATCGGTTTTGGGCACACCGGCAAAATCACCCAGATCCCAGCTTTCATAGTCGGCGAAGCGATCATCTGGCGATAATAGCGGATGAGCTTCGCCGTCACCTTTAATCTGAGTGACCTCATAGACAGGCTCCCAGCGTGCTCGGCGAGCGGCATAGTCAGAATCCATCTGGTCGCCAAACTCAAGCTCGGCGGTGGGAAACATCAGGCCATTGGAGATATTGCCGTTGTGGGCTATGGCTAGAACCTTGCCGCCACTAGTCTCTTCGTACTGCTGCAAAAAGTCCCACAGCACTCTTGGGTCCGAGTTCTCTTTTGGCGACAGAGGCAAGAGGCTCTGAGCGGTCTCGGCATCGTCTCTATAGATCACTACGCGGTGCAGATTCTGGCCACCCTTCTGGGCGGTAAATTCAAAGCCAATCAGCGGGGTAAAGGTGCCCGGCTCATAGTGAGCATCTGCAGTGGCGGTCAGGTAATTCCACGCATTGCCGCGGATAGTTTTGTCTTCCAGCTCCCGAGGAGTATCTGATCTGGTCTGTGTAGCATCCAACTGGCGTGCATCATCCACCTCACCGGCAAACAGAATCTCAGACCAGGCCTGTAATGTGGGATTGGCGAGTAATTTTTCATTGCCGGCCTTCAGCGCAATCATCGCGCCTACAGCATCGGTGTGATCTGCCAGCACTAAAAAATCCAAAGGCTCGCGCAGCTGCGCCGGCTGGCCTTTGGTAGCCATGACTTTTTCACCCTTGGCAAAACGGTAGGCATCATCTGGGCCCAGAGTGTTACCAAAGATAAAGGCGTCCATAGAGAAGTTGGAGTGCAGATGGGTATCGCCCCAGAACACTTGCTTTTGAAGAGGCTGATCTGCCACAGGCGAATAATGCGGGTCCTGGTTGCGTATTTGCACCGCGGCTACATAGCCGGTTTTTTCCGCTTTGGCCTGCAGTGTTGGGTTAGTATCCCTCGCTTCAGTAATGCCGCTGACGCCTGACTGTTGATTAAACAACCAGCCGCCATAAAACGCGATGGCAACCAACGCAAGCATAAGAGTGTTTTTAAATTTCACCTGGACTTTCCCCTGTTGTTTTTATTATCGAGAGCGATATTACCACTAAAAAACAATTTCGTTAGCGTCCAAAGCAGACAGTATATTCATGCTAATATCGCGTTTTGACAGCACCACTAATAATGACTAATACGGCTCAAAATCCCTATGCTAAGACTCAGCGAAATCAAACTGCCTCTCGACCACAGCGACGATGATCTGCAGCGGGAGATTTTGCGCACCCTGAGCATAGATGCCGCCGATCTAGTCAGCTTTAGTATCTTTAAACGCAGCCATGATGCCCGCAAACGCGGCCGTATTATGCTGATCTATCAGCTCGATGTAGTGCTCGCCAACCAGACCGAAAGTCGTGTCCTGGAAAGTACTCCAGCGCTGCCGAGAGTGGGCCCCAGCCCCGACACCAGCTATAAGTTTGTCGCCCAGCCATTGACCGATTTCCCACAGGCCAATCAGCAGCGCCCGATTGTGGTGGGCTTTGGCCCCTGTGGCATTCTCGCGGCGTTGGTACTGGCTCAGATGGGCCTCAAACCCATAGTCCTTGAGCGCGGCCAAGAGGTCCGTCAGCGCACCAAAGAGACCTGGGGTTTCTGGCGCAAACGCGAACTTAACACCGAGTCCAATGTGCAGTTTGGCGAAGGCGGCGCCGGCACCTTTTCCGATGGCAAACTCTGGAGTCAGGTGAAAGATCGCCGCCATCTGGGGCGCAAGGTATTACATGAATTTGTTATTGCCGGCGCGCCTGAAGAAATTCTGACCGACAGCAGACCCCATATTGGCACCTTTAAGCTGGTCAGTATGGTGGAGAATATGCGCGCAGAGATTATTCGCCTGGGTGGCGAAATACGCTTTGAGCAAAAGGTCGAAGGCCTGCTGCGTGACGCAGATAATGAACAGGGCCAGGGGCAAATTACCGGCCTGACTCTCGCCACAGGTGAAGTGCTTCACAGTCGCCATGTGATCATCGCCATCGGCCACAGTGCCCGGGATAGCTTCCAAATGCTGCTCGATCACGGCGTCTATATTGAAGCCAAGCCCTTCTCTATTGGCTTTCGTATCGAACACCCGCAGTCAACTATTGATAAAGCGCGCTTTGGCGATCAGGCGGGACACCCTATATTGGGCGCCGCGGAATACAAGCTGGTGCACCACTGCAAAAATGGCCGCACGGTTTACAGTTTTTGTATGTGCCCCGGCGGCACTGTGGTGGCTGCCACTTCAGAAGAGGGTCGCGTAGTGACCAATGGCATGTCCCAGTACTCGCGCAACGAGCGCAATGCCAACGCCGCTATTGTGGTGGGTATTTCTCCTGAAGAGGATTTTCCCGACCACCCTCTTGCTGGTATTGATTTACAGCGCGAATTAGAGACACTGGCATACCAGTTGGGTGGCGAAAATTACAATGCCCCAGCACAGCTAGTGGGGGACTTTTTAAACCATCGACCCTCAACCGAACTGGGCTCGGTGGAGCCATCCTATAAACCGGGTATCACCCTTGGGGATCTCTCCAAAGCAATGCCCGCCTTTGCGGTGGCGGCCATTCGCGAGGCCATTCCCCAGTTTGATAAACAGGTCAAAGGCTATGCCATGGCGGATGCCATTATGACCGGTGTGGAGACACGCACCTCGGCCCCGGTAAGTATTAAACGGGATGCCCTGTACCAGAGTGTCAACACCCGAGGACTCTATCCCGCAGGGGAAGGCGCCGGCTATGCCGGAGGTATTTTGTCCGCGGGAATCGATGGCATTAAAGTGGCAGAGGCACTGGCCTTGGATCTCTTAAAGCAGTTTGAGGAAAGTAGTTCATTAAAAGTAGTTCATTAAAAGCAGCTCAATAAGAGCAGCTATAAAAACAACCCGGTTTAGCCGCGGTTAAAAAAATAAAAAATGTCTCGGCAACTAAGTTGCCAGGGGAAGTACCATGAACAATGACAAACTATCAACTCAGGCTGCAGAGATCATTAGCTCCGACAGAGAGCATATCTGGCATCACTTGACCCCTCACAACGGGTTTAAAAATAGCGACCCGCTGATTATTCAAAGGGGCCTCGGTATGCGCGTGACCGATATCAAAGGTACTGAATATCTGGATGCCACCTCTGGTGGCGTCTGGTCAGTCAATGTGGGTTATGGGCGAGAATCCATTGCCAATGCAGTGCGCGACCAACTTCTTGAAATGTGCTATTTCGCCAACAGCGCCGGCAGTATTCCCGGCGCTCAGTTTGCCCAGCGACTACTGCAAAAAATGCCCGAAATGCAGGACCCTGAAACTAACGGAAAAGGTAAGGTCTACTATTCCAACTCCGGTTCCGAAGCCAATGAAAAAGTCTACAAAATGGTGCGCCAACTAGCCCATATAAATGGCGACGGGCGCCGTCATAAAATCATCTTTCGCGACCGCGACTACCACGGTTCAACCATTGGCGCCCTCAGCTCCACTGGTCACCAGCAGCGCAAAGAACAGTACGGCCCTTTTGCCCCGGGTTTTTCTGAGTTCGCCCACTGCTGCTGTTATCGTTGCCCCTTTGGCAAAACCTATGGCAGCTGCGATATGGAATGCGCCAAAGATCTGGAAACCGCGATTTTGCGTGAAGGCCCAGATCAGGTGGGTGCAGTAGTGCTCGAACCGATTACCGCCGGAGGCGGCATTATTCCGCCAGTGCCGGAGTACTTCCCGATTATTCAGGCGATCTGCAAAAAATACTCGGTGCTGCTGCATATTGATGAAGTGGTTTGTGGCCTGGGCCGCACCGGCAAATGGTTTGGTTATCAACACTACGACGTCAAGCCCGACTTCGTGACCATGGCCAAAGGCCTCGCCAGCGGCTATGCCGCGATCTCCTGCACCGTGGCCACCGACAACGTATTCAATCAGTTTGCCGCCGACGATGCCGGCACCTTAGATTACTTTAGGGATATCAGCACCTTTGGCGGTTGCACTGGCGGCCCCGCCGCCGGCCTCGCCAATATGGATATTATCGAAGAGGAAAATTTGCTGGATAATGTGACGCTGATGGGCGAGCACCTCAAGGATCGTCTCTACGGATTGCAGGAAAAATACCCTGTAATTGGCGACGTCCGCGGCAAAGGTTTTTTTGCCGGTGTCGAATTAGTCTCTGACCGCAGTACCAAACAGCCGATGCACGAAAGCTATCTGATGAAAATCGTCGCTCACTGTATGGCTCAGGGTGTCCTGGTTGGCCGCACTAACAGAAGCTTTACGGAGTTCAATAATAATCTCTGCCTAAGCCCTGCCCTGATTGCATCGCGACGCGATATAGATGATATTGTCGACGCCATTGATCATGCCCTGGCGGATAACCCGCTCTAGCAAACCTTTTCAAAGAAAAAGGAATCGAAATGAACTTTGTTCCCTATGCTATTCCAGTTTTCCTGCTGATGATTGTGCTAGAACTTGGCTATGGTCTGCTCAAGGGCAACAATACCTACAGGGTTAATGACAGCATAAACAGCCTGAGTATGGGTCTGTTGAGCACTGTGACCAAATTTGTTTTTCTCAATATTGGCGCGCTGGTTTTCGCTCAGATTTCTCGAGAATATGCCATTTGGTCGTTCGATATCAATTCTCTCGGCCACTGGTTACTGGCCATACTGCTCTATGACTTTCTCTACTATTGGTTTCACCGAATTAGTCATGAGCGCCAGTTTTTCTGGGGCTCTCATGTGGTCCACCACCAGAGTGAGGACTACAACCTCAGCACCGCCCTGCGTCAAACCAGTACCAGCTTTGCAACCACTTGGGTGTTTTATATCCCCTGCTTCTTTTTGGGCATGCCGATCAGCATGTTTGTCAGTATCGCCAGCGCCCATCTGATCTATCAGTTCTGGGTGCATACCCAACATATCCCCAAGCTGGGTATCTTTGAATGGTTTATGGTCAGTCCCTCCAATCACCGAGTGCACCATGCGCAAAACGCCGACTACATAGATAAAAACTATGGCGGCTTGCTGATTATTTGGGATCGACTGTTTGGCACCTTTAAAGCTGAGGAAGAAAATCAACAAGCGATTTATGGTATTCGTGTGCCACTGCGAAGCTGGAACCCGATCTGGGCCAACCTGCATATCTTTGCCGCTATGCTCAGAGATATTTGGCACACCCAGCGCTGGTCAGATAAGTTTCGTGTGCTCTGGTCAAAAACCGGCTGGCATCCGGAGGACATGGTCGAACGCTTTCCGGAGAAGAAATCAGATCTGCAGCAATTTGAGAAATATAACCCCCAGCACAGCAGTTGGGTGAATGGCGCTATTATTTTGCAATACCTGTTGCTTGCGGCATTACACTTTTGGAGCGCAGGACAAAGCACTATGCTCTCTTCAGCGCTGATGTGGGCAGTGGTGCTGGCACAGGTGGCAATACTGCTTGTGATTGGTGCGCTGCTGGATGGAAAAGCCTATGCCGGATCGTTGGAATACGCTCGCCTGCTAGCCTTATCGGCAATACTGTGGATCAGCTATTCAGCAGAGTTAATCAGTTCAGACTGGTTGGGCTGGGGTGCTGGCTATTTAATCACCAGTGGTGTTTTGATGGGGGTTTGTGTCACCAGTGATCGAAAATCGAGCAGTTCAAGCACGCAAGTCGTGGCTAAATAGCTAAATGGCTAAGAGAGGCTCCACATCGACAGGGTCCCTATCAGCTTTAATCGCCGAGCAGGTTTAAAATTGGGCTTTTTAGTATGTTGGTTATAAGGTTCATAAGCTATCGTCATCAAATTAAGAGAATAAAAACCGATCTGTTATCAATCACTGTTAGAGACAACAGCACAATCGCGTTGCTCTATTATCCCGCAACCTCTGCCTCACTGCTGTAAAGCGCTCAACTATCAGCGTTTAAATCCAGATACACTTTTATTAAAACGTATTTACCATCAGCAAACATTTATAAGACAGCCAAATTCAACCCGAAGCATTGATTAATACGTAGGCTGCAATGCCAGCTTAGACCTACTGATAATTGACTAGGTGGTGACCTCAAAAGAGTCCTGTCCTTGCCCTGAGCGGTTTTTACTACAGAAAAACTAGTCTTAAAAGCACTCGATAAATACAATAATAAAAACGATTCATAAAGTAACTAGCGGAAGCATATGAGATTTAAGCACAGTTATTTAAGCGTCACTATCCTACCCGGCGCGGCTCTTTTGCCTGCTAACACAGCACTAGCCGAAGGCGCGTCATCAATCTATGGCCCTAATACTATTGCCGGCGTCGTTAACTCTAGTCTGCGCAAAGATTTTGAAGGCTTTGAAATCTAGAAAAACAAGGTCTGCCAAATCAATATTCAACGAAAAAGCATGCCCTTGTCGCTTACCAAATAGCGCTCGAAGGCAACCAGGCATTCTGCGGATTGATACAACCTGTCTTCACTCAAACCGATAATCACATCTTTTGATTCTTCAATCACAGCAAAACAGCCCAGTGATCTGGCGGCGCCATATGATTTTGGGAATCGAAAAATAACATCCTTTTCGTTATAGGCCGCTTTAGCTTTACTTAGATTAGCAACAGTCACCTCGCTTTTACGAGATTTGTAGGTGCCATATGGAATAGCACCTCGGGGTAAGGCCTGACAGCGGGATTGCTCTGAAGTCCCTGAACAAAAATATCCTGAGCTACCAACATTGAGACTCAAAAGACTAAAATGCTCAGTACCGCCATAATACTGAGTGATCACATAGGTCGGTTTGAGAAGAGAGTTGGTGCAGGCGACGTAAAACTCATCTTCATCACCTACACCGGTTACCGCTAACTCCTTGCAACTCGACACTGCAGTTGAACTAAAACTCCATGCCAAGAGACACAAAAGGCCCGTTGCAAATGGTCTAGAAGTCATCCGCTAGACTACTTTTTTTCCTATAGCCCTCAGCTGACGTTGCGGTTGAGGTCGGCTTAGCTTTTGCCGCAGAAGAATTTTGATTGCCACGCTCACTGCGATCACCGCGAGCAATATCATTGTTCATAGTTTCCTTGGCATCTGCAGCCGCTGCCGAAGTAGCAGGCTTCCAGCCCAACTGAACCAGAACATATTTTCCCTCTGGGCTCACGCATTCATCAAGTTTAACTATGCCCGACAAGGTTGCCTGGGTATTTTGCCGCATAATGTTTAAGGTACTCGATAACTCTTTTGCAATACCAGCAGTATTGCCGCTCTCATCAGTAACTTGCTCTGTTTCTAACAAGTCGGCCGCAACAGTCTCTGCATCAAAGTTGCTTTTTAAAAATTCAGCATAGGCTCGTCTAGCAGTTAACTCGGCCTTGCGCCTTGCCTCGGCAATCAAACTTCTTTTTGGAAACAAAAAAGTTCCTTCGCCATACATTAACAGGGCACGCAACTTACCCTCGCCATCAAATTTAGGCACTATGCCTTCATAAGCCTCAGCATCAGCTTCAAATTGGCTGCAATCCGCAGCTACGTTTACCGAGAATAAACACATAACGCCAAGAGTGAGCGCCCTACCAGTCATTTTCAACATTTGCTTTTGCCTCTATAAAGGTTTGTTTGGAAGCCTCTTTAACAGCTTTCATATTGGATTTACCTTGTTTCGCATCCGCATGCCCATCGGCGTAGCCTGCGGCGTATCCTCCGCCGACTGATTTAGATAGATGCCTCATTGCGCGGCCAGCCATAAAAAGGGCCATATCGATTGTGGGCTCATCAGACTTGATCTTCTTATTTCTGGTCGGAAAGTTTTTTGCATCGACAATATTAGACGTGGCCACTTCAATAACCTTGGTTGAGAGGGTTACGTTATACACCGTGCGCTCAATAGTTTGGCCGCCAATTTCACGGCTATCAAGCTTGTAGTTAAACGTCTCAATCACCGGCACTAACATCAAATCACCGCCAGCCTGATTACCTAGCTTGGCAAGTTCTTCCATGTTACCGCTTTTGGAGATCGTGCCCATCTCTTGTTCTGTAAGATTTAAATATTGCCTGTCCAACACATTGAGCCCAACTGTCTCACCTAAATTCTGTTCAAGAACACTGTGTACTTTGGAGGCAAAGTCTTTAAATAACTGATCCTGTACGATGGAATCAGAACCAGCCATTGGTTGGATTACAATAATTGTCGTTTTGTTGGGATCAAGTGAGGATTTATACTTTGGAATCACCACACTGAGAACGACTTTATAGCCATTGCTATCATCGCCCTTTTCAACGTAGGCCCATGACCTTATCAGTCCAGATGTTTCGCTTTGCACAGCGTTAGTCGAAGCAGAAGTCTCAACTGCAACCCCATAACTGCCGCTGTCACCGGATACACTGGCAGACAAAACACTTTCAGTGACGCTGGATTGGGATGCGAATTTCTCACCGAACACCTGCGAAACAGCACTCTTGAGAGCCTCGTTAGTAGCGGACTTTAGATCAATACCCCGGCCCTCGACCTCAAGAGAGATCAACTCAACACCCGGCGTTGATTTACCTGAACTCTTCACAGCCTTACTGCCTGAAGCTGCGCTTGTTGTTGCCTGCGACGATTGCTCAGGACCAGCGCTGGGATTGGTCATTGCCTCCTTAGCATCAGCTGCGCCTGCGGACAGTGCTGGTTTCCACCCCAACTGGACTAAGAGGTACTTGCCCTCGGTGTCGACACATTCATCTAATTTAGCTATTCCCGACAATGTTGCTTGAGAATTCTGACGCATAACATTGAGAGTGCTAGATAGCTCTAATGCAGATCCAGAGGTTCCGCTATCATCGGTCACCGACGATGTCTCAACTAAATCGGTGGCGACAGTTTCGGCATCAAAGTCACTTTTCAAAAACTCGGCAAAAGCGCGCCTAGCGTCCAACTCAGCCTTTCGTCGTGCATTGGCAATCAAGCTGCGTTTAGGCGTTATAAATGATGACTCGCCGTACATTAGGATCGCCCGCACTTTACCATTCTCATCAAAGCGAGGTACTACACCACCAAAGGCTTCCGCATCTGCTTCAAATTCAGCACAGGAGGACGCCATTGCGAGGGAGCTAAAAGAACCTAACGACAGCGTCAAACCAATCACGCTGGCGTAGCGCACAACCTTAACAATCTTCATAGTTATGACCTATCTACATATCGAAGGCGAGTTCACTGGTGTCAGGTGTTGCTACACCTTTTGTATTCATTAGCGAAAACAACTCTGTACCCTGCTTTACTGAATTTACTGTTAGCTTAATAATCGCGGGGCCAACGTTGGGAATGTTTTTTGCCGCTGAAATGGCACTTCTTCCATCACTAAACTTTGGGGCACCTAGGTCCGATGCAGTAGAGATCGTCTCTTTGATGATGGTGGCTGTTTTAATCGTCGATAAGAGCGACGGCAGGTACTTGGCGGCCGCTGCTCCAAGAGCTGCTGTCTGCTCCGCAGTTAAACTTTCCGCCGAAGAGAGCTTTTCTTTAACCAGTTCATTAGTACTTGCTGATTTCTCACCTATTGCGCCAAGATCGGAAGAACCCAAGGCATCACCTTTTTCTTCGATTTTGTTCGCTTCAGCTCGCATGACCGCCGCTTGACTCTGCAAGCCTAAGGCATCAGCGATGTCGGCAGACAGCAGTGTTTGAACCTGTAAGTCTCGGGCAATATCCGCTCTCGCAGATTGAAAGTTGGAGGCAACCTGTTTCCAGCTCTGTCCGCCAGACGATGCAGTAGACTTACTGCCGCCGCCGGGGATTTTATCGGAGAAACTAGAGAATTGAGCGTTCGCTGAAGAAGCCGCCAGGGTAAATAGGAAAATCCAAACTGCATTCATAAATTGAGTCTTTTTCATTTCAATAACCTTAATTGATGTTTTTATTTTTATTTTTTATTTTTTATTTTTTAAATGTCGTGAGACTTTGGCCTCTGACTACCTCAAGCCTTTTTGCTGCAACTGCGAAATAACCGTATCCATGGCCTGCTTAACCGCTTCATTATATGCATTGGTTTCCGCTACCGAAGCGCTCCCTCGATCCTGCCCATAAACCACTTGAGGGCGCACAGAGGCAACAGTCTTGGCACGCCCGTCATCTAAGCTCCAAACCTTAAATGAAACGGTCGCAGGCACTCGAATAGTACCGCGAGCAGGGTCATTTTGAGGCGTTCCGATATCAATTGTTCCCATACCCAAAAACGTCCAGCCAGCATCCATCGCTGCGACCTGAAACTGCTTGCGCATTCGTGAAGGCATACGTCCTGAACTGCGCATATCATCCACAACTTCATCAAGGAATGGCACATCATCCAGATCAGATACATCCATGGGTTCAAAGCCGGCATCGCTCAAATATTCCATCACTGCACCAGCAACTTCCTCGCTGATGTCAATACTAGGTTCATATTGAACGCTATCGCGTTTCTGTTCTCGGCTGCCGCCACTCTTAGACACACGAAGTGATTTCTCACGAGAGGACTCTAGGCTGCTTTCACCATCAGAGGCGCTTGTTTCTTCGAGGGACGCCAAGTTATCTGTTTCACTTACTGACACCCTCTTTTCGTCATAGGCCTTTCTGCTAGTTTCTACACGGGCAATAAACATCGCACCAAAATCACTGCTTACGCCACTACCCTGAGTTCCAGCCTCAGAGTTGTCGGCCAAATAAACATCGAGAGCTATCGGACTAATTTGCGCCATCACCGCAACTTTATATTGCTTTGTGTCTTTATCTCGCTTTTCCTGCTGTATCACCGTCTCGACAACATATCTGTCGATATCAGACACCATTTCAACAAACCCACCCTGCAACATGCGCTGCTTCGCCATGGGTAGCGACGAAATATATTTTTTTAAAGCGACTTCTTTTGCGTTTTTTAATGCCGCCTCACGCGCTTTAGACTTGTTAAAACTCGAATATTTATGGCTGCCAAGTGATTTAACTTGAACCAAATCTTGACCCCAGGTTGGAAGTGCAAAAATCAAACTCAGCACCAAGACACTTTGTTTTATTAACATACGGACTGACATATATACCCCTTAATTTACCAACTGCTATCCAGCGCAGATTTCCACGCTTTAATAAATTGTTTGTGTAAACCCTTTGACTTAGGTGCAGATCGCTTTAAAAATTCTTTATCAGGCTTCGCGCTCAAACTTGCCGAAGACTCTTTTAAAAGACTGAATAATGACTGCGTAAAATAGTAGGTCCTATCAAGCTGCTTGTCCGCAGAAATCACGCCACAACTCCTTTTTGTTCTGGTTAAAGGAGCTTCTAAAATTGTGTCAAATGGACCATTTAAACGAAACCTAAGCTTTACCGCATGACAATTGGTTTTTTGTTTTCGGTCCACTTTAACAATCTCTTTAAACTTGACGATATCAACACTGAACTCATAGGCCACCTCAGCAGGCAACTTTATCACTTTCGATCCACTGGCAAATGTGGCCGCAAATTCGCCCGTCAAATGATCTCCGGGAATACTGGGCACTAAGGGACCATTGGTCGCGTCAACGATATAAGCTTCAAGCTGTCGCGCGACCTGAGTTTTCCATGCATTGACATCTAAATTGGGGTCTAGCTGTGCAAGAGCTTCCGGAACAACATTGATCGAAGCCACTCGCGCATATTTTTCAGAGAAACTAAATGGAGAGCTATTAATCGCTCTTTTGAAAAGTTCATCAAATAGATTAACGCCACCGAAAGTCGGATTGAGCAAGCGCGAAAACCCCTGACTTACCGTATCTTTATTGGCTATAGATGGAAGGGTGTCCGTGTATTGGACAACCACTGGTTTGGCCGACACTAGACGACCAGAACCAACCTCAAAGAAGACTAAGGACGCATAGATCCGATACACATGGATGTAGTTGACCTTGCTGTTGGTAATATCTTTAACAACCGATAACGACTCGCCGGTGATCATTGGCGTCATAATGACCGCCTCGATTTGATCTGGAGAAATTAAATCCATTGATAGATTAAAAGCTGAGAACTCTGCTTCTAAGACTCCGTTTAACGCCCATGAGTCTAAGTTCGAGTCAACACAATCGCTGCTTCCTCGACATAAAAATTTTGCCACATTGGGAAATAGAGCTTGGCGGTCATCCCAAGATGCGAAAGAGACACCTCCCCAGTAGACGGTGGAAGCAGAGGCAGGCAAGGCAAACAAGCCTAGAAGCGTTAAAAGAACCAGCTTACAACCAATATGGTGATTAATTATTTTTATATTCATTTGTTGTTATAGCTCGAGCGCGGAAGCCCTAAATATCGCAACGTTGGCAATTTATGCTTGAGCTATCATGACCTTTTTTTATTCTTATTTTTATTTTTATTTTTATTTATTACCTGATATGTTAATACGTACGTTTACTGGATATACTTCAAGTAACTATTCGTAATTCTGCCATGAACACTATCAGGGTACAACCGCATAAAGTTCAAATACCCTTTCATGCCAGTAGGAAGACCACAGATTTTCGTTAGTAATTCCCAGCAACTTAGGTAACCATAGGCCTCGGAGTCCCACAAATAACCCGTCAACTAAAAAATTTCAGTCACTGTCTGCGGCAGCGATTACATTTCATAGCGATGCAATCCGGAAGAGCTAAGCGAGCTTAACCGTTCTGGGTACATACCCAAAAAATCCTCAAGCCGGGTATCTTTGAGCGGTTTATGGTCGGCTGCTCCAATCACCGAGGGCACCCTGTACAAAACGTCGACGTTATAGATAAACAACTATGGCGGCCTGCTGATTAGTTGGGATCGACTGCTTGGCACCTGTGATTGGCGCAGCGGTTAAAGGTAGTGCCTATACCCAATCGTTGGAGCACGCTCGTCTGCTAACCTTAGCGGCAATACTGTGGATCAGCTATTCAGCAGAGTTAATCAGTTCAGACTGGTTGGGCTGGGGTGCTGGCTATTTAATAGCCAGTGGCATTGTGATGTGGGTTGGCGTCAATGGAAATCGGGGTACTGTGAATAAGGCTGCGCAAAATCCCGGGTAGGGTTTTGCGCCCTGTATCTGCCCTCTTATGTACCCTCTCGCTGGCGTTCCTGCCAGTTTTCATCCACATATACTGGCACCTCTAAAGAAGGCAACAGCGTCGCTCCCTTGACCATATCTGCGCCGCGCTCAGCCAGCATCATGGTCGGTGCATTGAGATTGCCATTGGGAATTGTTGGAAACACTGAGGCGTCGATAACGCGGAGATTTGCAATCCCCTGTACACGCAGCTCTGCATCCACCACCGCCAGTTTATCAACACCTATCTTGCAGGTGCCGCAGGGATGATAGGCACTGTCTACAGAGGCTCTCACAAAGGCATCAATCTGTTCGTCGGTCCGCACCTCGGCGCTGGGCTGAATAACTTCACCACGAAATGCATCCATCGCCGGCTGACGCATAATCTCGCGGGTCAAATGCACACAGTCACGAAAGCCCTCGCGGTCGGTTTCAGTCTCTAAGTAGTTAAACAGTATTTCCGGGTGCTGATTAATATCTCCGGACTGGGCCCGCACATGACCGCGACTGGTGGGCTTATTGTGGCCCACATGGACTTGAAAGCCATGACCTTTTACGGCAACAGAACCATCATAGGTGATCGCGCCAGGTAAAAAGTGATATTGAATATCCGGTGATTTAACCCCCGCCTTAGAACGAATAAAAGCACAGGCTTCAAAGTGATTAGTGCGCCCCAGGCCGGTTTTAAACAACAGCCAGCGGGCGCCAATTAAGCCCTTTTTAAATAGGCCCAATTCCGAATTAAGACTAATCGGCTGCTTGCAGCGGTATTGGAAATTAAACTCCAAATGGTCCTGAAGATTTTCACCTACACCGGGCAGCTCATGAAGTAGATCAATGCCAGCAGCCTCTAGGGTTTTGCGCGGACCTATGCCAGATACTTGAAGCAGCTGCGGCGAACCAATAGCTCCAGCACTCAGAATCACTTCCTTCTGAGCCTTAAATACTTTGCTATGACCGCCTATTTTGCATTCAATTCCGGTGGCAGTTTTACCCTCAAAGACAATACGCGTAACCAGGGCATGTTTGAGAATGGTTAAATTAGAGCGCTTTTTAGCCGCCTTCAAATAGGAATAGCCAGTGGAGGCACGGATACCACGATCCACATTCATAAACTTTTGCCCGAAGCCCTCCTGACGATAACCGTTGTAATCCAGGGTTTCGCCATAGCCCGCTTCGACCCCTGCATCGATAAACGCGCGATACAGTGGGTTGCGCATATTGTTGCCATCGCTAATCGCCACTGGGCCTTCATTGCCAGTGTAATCAGTATCGCGACATTGATGGTTTTCGAACTTTTTAAAGTACGGCAGACAGTTTTGGTAGTTCCAGCCACTGGCGCCCTGCTCTTCCCACTGATCAAAATCAGCTGCGTTGCCGCGCACATAGACCATGCCATTTATCGACGAGGTACCCCCTAAAACTTTACCCCGCGGGCAATTCATTCGACGGTTATCTAAAAAAGGTTCCGCAGCGGTCTCAAAACCCCAGTTATATTTTTTGCTGTTCATGGGAAT
>JAFMBU010000115.1 GCA_017858295.1 Porticoccaceae bacterium
CAGGCTCTTCAGCTACTGGTTCTTCTATTAAGGGCTCGTCAATAACTGAGTTTTCAGTGGTTGATGAACCGCCACCACCACAGGCCATCAAGGCACTGCACAGGACAATCAGGCTGAATTTTCGCGCATTACAAAGCATGCCGGCTAGGGAAAATAGCTGTGAGCTGGATAACATAGATTTTTTTCTCTGGTTTTTATTTTTTTGGCGCGAGACTATAGCGCAAAGAACGTCCAAGAGCTCATATAGTTGATAGATAAAGCGATTATCAGGGCAAGCTATGCGGTGAAAGTGGCAGCTGCTGTTCAAGGGAGTCTTTGGTTGGAGCCCAAGGTTAACCAGCAACTTGTCATACTGAGCGAAGCCGAAGGATCTTCTGCCGACTTGAGGAGATCCCTCCACTGCGGTCGGGATGACAAGTTAACCTGGTCGGGATGGCTCACAACTCTGTCATCCTGAGCGCAGTCGAAGGATCTCAAGCTTATACCTGCACTTACCACTACCCAGACCCCGCCAAACAGGGCAAAATACCTGCCAAACTAGCAAGGAACTTCTATGCGACTCATTATTGGTATGTCTGGCTCCAGCGGTGTTATCTATGGCATTCGAATGTTGCAAATGCTCGCTGACAAGCCCGAAATTGAAACTCATTTGGTGATGAGCCAAGCAGCACGTATGAATATTGGCATCGAAACCGATTGGACAGCAGAAGATGTGGAAGCTCTGGCGGATGAAGTGCATAACAATAAGAATATTGGTGCCACTATTGCCAGTGGTTCATTTAAAACCGCCGGCATGATTGTGGTTCCCTGTTCCATGAAAACCCTCTCTGGAATCGTTAATTCCTACGCCGATAATCTGCTGATTCGCGCTGCCGATGTGATCCTCAAGGAGCGCCGCAGGCTGGTTATTGTGCCCCGGGAGTCGCCCTTGCACACTGGCCACTGCGAGCTAATGGCTAAGGCCAGCCAGTACGGTGCGATTATCTGTCCTCCATCGCCGGCGTTTTATACCAACCCCCAGAGCGTCGACGATATTATCAATCACTCTGTGGCCCGAGTGCTGGATTTATTTGATATTGAAACTGCCAGCCTTAAGCGCTGGCAAGGACAGGGCAGTTAATGGCGGCCGACACGTCCCCATTAAAGGCTTTTCTGCAGTCTGAATCGGTGCTAACTCTGTCGGTGAACGACGATCAAGGGCCCTGGACTGCGCCTGTGCTCTATGTGGCTGACGAGGATTTAAATCTTTATTTTCTCTCCGCTTCCTCGACTCGGCATATTGCCAGTCTGCCCGAAGATGGCCGTATTGCGGCATCGATTTACAGTGACTACAAAGGTGATTGGCTGGGAATTTGCGGTGTGCAGATGGAGGCGGATATCAGTCAGCTTGATAAGGCCGATCGAGTCGCTGCAGCGGCACGGTATTTTCAGCGTTTTCCCGAAGTGAAAGCGCTGATCGACAATCCGGCCAATGATCAAGAAAAGCGCATTGGTGCGGCCTTTGCAAAGAGTCATTTCTTTCGTGTAACGCCAACCTTTTTACGCTTTATTAATAATGCCGATGGTTTTTCGTCGCGCAATGAGTGGCGTTTCTAGTCTCTTTGAAATAAGACTATTCCTCTAAATTAAACAGTTTGGTATTACCCCCGCGGGCAACCAAATTCTCCGTGCGAGTGCGCTCGCTTAAAAACCACAGCAACCAATGATAGTTATAATCCTCGTCCCGCTGAGGCCACTCAATCAAGGGAATAATACTTCCAGAGCGTTTTGCCATGGCCTGTCTCAAGCTTGAGCTATCGGCGTTTAGGCTATTGGCAACAATGGCCTCCACCTGATTATCTTGAATCAATCCCCCAAGGCTTTCGAGATCAGTAAGTTGTACTAGCTGATTGGGCAGACCGGCTTTGAGATACTTATTTTGCAGACTTTGCAGTGCCTCTTTATGACAGTCATCAGCAGTTACAATCACCGGGCAGCCACAGAGCAGAGCGCTGGCAATTTGCTTCTCTGCATCGGTAAACAAATCCTCTTGGGTAACAATTAGTGTCACCACACCACGGCCTTGAACTGATAGTCGATTGTCTTCGCCAGTGGGTCCCGGCAGCTCTATCGGATTGGCCAACTTTTCTCTAGCGACAGCGTCAATTTGCTGTAGCCATGAGCGGTCTGTGATGACCTGTTGCAGAATAATCAGTCGCGAATCGATTGAAGTGGACTGCCAGTTTTTGAGTGCCTTTTGGGCGTTCGATACTATTATTTCGTGGCTGATTCCATGGCTGACATCAGGCTTATTAATCGCCACATTAAATGATCCCTGTGCCGTCTTTGGAATGTCTGCACCAGAAAAACGCAGCATATAGTTGGGTCCACCGGCTTTTGGACCTGTACCTGATAAGCCCCGACCACCAAAGGGGTTTACTCCAACTACCGCACCGACCATATTGCGATTGATATAGGTATTGCCGGCAATGGTATTGCTAAAGACCTTCTGAGCAAAGGCTTGAATGCGACTGTGAACCCCAAGGGTGAGACCAAAGCCAGTGTTATTGATCTGTTTAAGCACCTCACCGAGCTTATCTGAATCAAAGCGCACTACATGGAGTATGGGGCCAAAGACTTCTTCTGTAAGCAGGTCCAGGGAATCGATTTCAAAGGCATGGGGCGCGACAAAGCTGCCATTTTCGCAGCTGCTGTCTAGCTCAACCTTGGCAATTAGTGTGGCTTCGTGGTGCATGCGCTCTATATGGGCTTGCAACTCTTTTTGTGCTCCAGAGTCGATCACTGGCCCCAAGTCACTGCTTAATAAGCGCGGATCGCCAACATGCAGTGACGCCATGGCACCTTTGAGCATAGCCAGCACATCCTCAGCTATATCGGATTGAATAAACAATACACGCAGGGCCGAGCAGCGCTGCCCGGCACTTTGAAAGGCCGACATAATAACGTCGTCCACCACCTGCTCGGGGAGGGCGCTGGAGTCCACGACCATGCAATTTTGGCCGCCAGTCTCGGCAATAAAAGGAATCGGTTTCCCGGGGCGCATGGCCAACTGCTGATTGATATGTTGAGCGGTGCCAGTGGAACCGGTGAAGGCAATGCCGGCAATACGACTGTCACCCAGTACTAGGTTGCCAATCTGCGAGCCACTGCCGAGTAGTAGCTGCAATGCTGAGCCGGGCACCCCGGCCTCATGGAACAAGCGCACTGCATAGGCGGCAATGGCCGGTGTCTGGGCGGCGGGTTTGGCCAGTACTGTATTGCCCGCGGCCAGAGCGGCGGCAATCTGGCCGACGGTAATGGCGAGGGGGAAATTCCATGGACTGACGCAGAAGAATACTCCAAGTCCGGTTAAGCCCTGCAATGCTCTGGCTTGCACTGCGTAGTAGCGACAGAAGTCGATAGCCTCGCGAACTTCGGAGATGCCGTCATTAACTGTGCGCCCCCCTTCAAGGCTGATCACACCCATTAGCTGAGCGAAATCTCGCTCCATTAGATCCGCGACTTTTTCGAGAATCGTCGCGCGGGCACCATGGCCGACGCCATTCCAGGCCGGATAGGCTTGGTTGGCAGATTCTAGGGCGTGGAGAATATCTTTATCGTCGACTCGGGCGCTTTGGCCAATCAACAGAGTCTGGTTGCTGGGGTTATAGCTGGGTGTCAGTTGCCGATCTAAAGCCACGCCGTCAATAATTGGTTGCGAGAGTAGCTGCGGGGTTTTGGCAATCTGGCCCAAGAGCTGCTCGGCTTCCAGTACTGAATCCAGGTCTATGCCATGGGCATTTTTGCGCTCTTCCCCCACAGCTCTAAACATTTCTGGGGGTACAGGGATACCTTTGTGCTGATAGGGAAAGCAGCCAGTGACCTGCTTGCGAGTGTCTTCAAGCAGTTCTTCTACTGGAGTCTGTTGGTCGAGGAAGCGATTGACAAAAGAGCTGTTGGCGCCATTTTCCAGCAGACGTCGCACCAGATAGGGAAGCAGATCCCTATGGTTGCCGATGGGGGCGTAGACGCGCACCGGGATGGGTCTGCTAGCGGCTTTTCTTAGGTTGTTGTAGAGAATATGGCCCATGCCATGAAGACGCTGAAATTCAAATTCGCGGTCCCCGGCAATATTGAGAATCATGCTGGCGGTATAGGCATTGTGGGTGGCAAATTGCGGGAATACCGCGTCCTGGGCATCGAGCAATATGGCGGCACAGTGCTGATAGCAGAGGTCGGTATTGGCTTTGCGGGTGAATACCGGATAGCTTTCAAGGCCCAGTTCCTGGGCATGTTTGATTTCGGCATCCCAGTAGGCACCTTTAACCAGTCGCACCATTAGACGGCGATTAGTCTCGCGGGCTAAACCAATCAGCCATTTGGCTGTATCCGGGGCACGCTTCTGATAGGCCTGCAGAACAAAGCCGAGTCCCTGCCAGCCATCCAAATCACTGTCTTTGGCCAAAGCTTCAAAGATATCCATGGAGATGTCGAGTCGGTAGGCTTCCTCAGCGTCGATGGAGAGACCAATATTGTATTGGGCGGCTTGGACGCAGAGCTGCTTAATGCGTGGCAGCAATTCTTTTATCACTAGGTCGTACTGGGCAAAATAGTAGCGCGGGTGCAGCGCCGAGAGCTTTACTGAAATGCCATTGGCGCTGTGTACATCTGAATCCTTGGCGCTCTGGCCAATACTGTCAATGGCACTGGCATAGGCGGCCAAATAGTTACGGGCGTCGGCATCGGTGCGGGCTCCTTCTCCGAGCATATCAAAGGAGAATCTAGTCTCGGGGTCATTTTGTTTGGCGCCACGCTTAAGGCCCTCTTTGATATTGCGACCCAGTACATACTGACCGCCCATGATTTTCATTGCCTGCATTACGGCTGCGCGAATAACTGGTTCGCCAGCGCTGGCGGTGAGTCGCCTGACCCAGTTATCGGTATTTTCGGTGATCTCTGCGTCGAGACTCACCAGCTGGCCAGTGAGCATAAGGCCCCAGGTTGAGGCATTCACAAACAGGGATTTTGAATTGTTGCGATGGCTGTTCCAGTTGCCGGCTTTGATTTTTTCGGCAATTAAGCGATCTGCGGTTAATGCATCTGGCACCCGCAGCAGAGCTTCAGCCAAGCACATAAGGGCCACCCCTTCAGCATTGGAGAGACCAAATTCCAGTAAAAACGCATCCAATATACCGCTGCTGGATTTGTCCGCGCGACATTGAGTCACCAGCTGCCGTGATTCCTGCAAGATATTGTCTCGGGTTGCCCCAGACAGTGGATTACTGTGCAGTAACTGAGTCACAGCCTGGTGTTCATCCTGGTGAGTGACTTCTCGGATTTTATTGCGCAGCGCAGCCTGATTCATCGATACTTACCTGTAATGGTGCCTATTAAAGATATGGCATTTTCAGGTAAAGTCTGCAGCATATGTCTCCATAATTTATAATTTTCCAGTTAAATAAACTGCTATTTTGGCTTAAATGGATTATTGTTCTGCTTGGGGTGTTTGCGCTTTTTAGCTGTGTTTTGGAGTGTCGAAAATGAAAACAGTAACTGATCTGGATCGTACTGATCGACGGATTCTCACTATA
>JAFMBU010000116.1 GCA_017858295.1 Porticoccaceae bacterium
CCGGTTTTGATATTGCCCTGCTGAGGCTCTAGTTGACCCAGTAACAGCTTTAATAAGGTAGTTTTGCCGACACCATTGCGACCGATCAGGCCGACTTTGTCGCCCCGTTGAATCAGCGTGGAGAAGGATTTAACCACGGCATTGCCGTCATCGAAGGCGAAGCTGATATCTTCAGCTTCGGCGACAATCTTGCCGGACTTGTCTGCCTGTTGAATATCCATCTTGGCGGTACCTACCTGTTTGCGGCGGGCAGCGTGTTCGACGCGCAGGGCTTCGAGTGCACGAACACGGCCTTCGTTGCGGGTGCGGCGGGCTTTAATACCCTGACGAATCCACACTTCTTCTTGGGAGAGACGCTTATCAAACAAGGCGTTGTGGCGATCTTCGGTTTCCAGCATGTCTTTTTTGCGCTGGATATAGGTGGCGTAGTTACAGTTAAATTCTGCCAGCTGGCCGCGATCAATTTCCACAAAGCGGGTGGCCAGGTTGTTCATAAAGCGACGGTCGTGACTGATAAATAACAGCGCCCCCTCCCACTTCAGCAAAAATTGCTCGACCCATTGAATGGCGTCTATATCCAGGTGGTTGGTTGGCTCATCGAGCAGCAGTAGGTCGGGTTTGCACACCAGGGCTCGGGCCAAAAGTACACGGCGCTTATATCCTCCGGAAAGACTGGAGATATCCACATCGGGATTGAGTTCCATGGTGGTGACTATGGACTCAACGCGCTGGTTAATATCCCAGCCATCGACCCGCTCCAGTTCACTCTGCACTTCTTCCAATTCGTTCATTACTTTGTCGCTGGGATCATTACCCAACTGCAGTATCAGATGGTGATAGCGGGCGGCGAGCTTGCCCTCTTCTCCGAGACCTTCGGCAATTACGTCGAATACAGAGCCGGTGGCGTCGTGGGGAACCGACTGTTCTAACTGGGCAATTTTGACCCCGGCGGCGCGCTTTAGCACACCTTCGTCGGCAGTTACTTGGCCGGTGAGAATTTTTAGCAGAGTGGATTTGCCGGCGCCATTGCGGCCGATCAGGCAGATGCGTTCGCCGGGCTCGATAACCAGGTTGATACGGTCAATCAGTGGCGGCTGACCATAGCTGAGATAGATGTCTTGCAGTGTGACAAGTGGCATAGGGTTTTCAGTCGTCCATTTTTAAGAAGTGCGTCCGGCACCCAGCGGTTTGGCAATCAGGATTAGTTTCGGCAGTAGCGTCATCGAGCCGAGCAGCGCCGCGGTCATTGCCAGACCGGTTAACAGACCAAAGTAGATCGAGGGAATAAAGTTCGACAGGGCGAGAATCGAAAATCCGACAATAATGGTAATCGCGGTGTAAAACAGCGCCAGACCAATGCTGGCATGAGCTCTGTGCATGGCGGCAACATAGTCGCCATCGATGCTAAATTCACGTTGGAATCTGGTGATGTAGTGAATCGCATGGTCGACGCCAATGCCCACGGTGATGGCGGCGATGGTAATGGTCATCATATCCAGTGGAATCCCGGTCCAGCCCATACCACCCAAAACGATACCCGCAGCGAGAAAGTTCGGCACTATGGCGATCACGGAGATTTTCGCCGAGCGGAACAGCACTAGAAACATTAGCATAATGCCGACAAACACTGCGCCCAGTGTCAGGATCTGGGATTTGTACAGACTCTGGAGCATATTGTTGTAGAGCACTAGCAGGCCGGTAAAGCGAATATCTTCAGGGGCAATGCCCACTTCATTGACAGCGTAGTCGCGAATCTTTTCTAACAGATCGGCACGGCGCAGCAGGCCTTCAGTTTCCATGGCTCGGAGCTGGATACGTGTCTCGTCTATATCTTCGATAAGATAGGGAGCGACCATCTGGTTGTAGATTTCAGGCCCAAAGCTTTTGCGCATAAAGGCAATTTCAAAATCATTTAGCTTGTGGCCGCTAAGATCGCTGGCTACATCGTAGATTTGAACCAGCGAGCTGACCTTGCCCACTTCCGGGAGGGATTCTATATAGGCCTGCAACTTGGCCAGATCCGCGAGACCGGTCGAGGTGAACCAGTAGGTGTCTTTAAGTTGATTGCTATCGCTGCTGTTAGCCTCTGTGCCGAACGCATCGCTAGCGAAAGCATCGTCGCCATAAGGGTCATCGCCGTAATCGTCCGTTTCTGCTGCTACGCTGGCAAAGGCATCTTCGCCAAAAGCATCGTCAGAGTAATCATCACCGTACTCACTATCACCGTAGTCACTATTACCTAGCTCGGCATCAAAAGCATCACTCTGCTCCAGTTCGGCAAAGGTTGGCGCCTGCAAAATAATATCCATAGGCGTTGTGCCGCCCAGGGAGGCGTCGATAATTTCCATGCCCTGGTAGATTTCGGTGTTGCTGCGGAAATAGTCGATAAAGCGATTTTCCACTTCCAAGCGGGTAATGCCGATCACGGAGAGCACGCCTAGGCCTGCGGCAATCAGTAAAACCACGCTACCATGACGCTCAGTGAAGTTGGAAAACAGCGCAGTGACTGAGGCAGAATTATCGTTGCCGCCGCTGTTTTTACCCTTGCCCAGTAGCATCATGCCAGCGGGGATAATAATAAAGGCAATCACTAGGGCCAGTGAAATGCCCATGGTCATCATCCAGCCGAAGTCGATTACAGGGCGAATATTACTCACCACCAGAGATAGGAAGGCAACCATAGTTGTCAGCACTGTATAGAGGCAGGGCTTGGCCATGGAGGTGACGGTGGCCGTGACCAACTGCTCTTGACTGGCATCCGGCTGGCTGCGATGCAGTTCCCGATAGCGCACAATCAGGTGCATGGTCAGGGCCAGAGTAATAATCAATAACAGGGCGACAAAATTCGATGAGATAACCGTCAGGCGCCAATCGATCCAGCTTAAGAAGCCGAGAATAATAATTAGGCAGATAGCGCAGGTACTGAGGGGCAGGACCACCCAGCGCAGCTGACGAAAAATTACCGCCAGTGTGACAATTACAAAGATCAAAATACCAATGCCAAAGGTGGCCAAATCACTTTTGATAAAGTCGACCATATCCGCGGTAATCATGTCGGGGCCGCCAAGGAAAATGGTGGCGCGATCGCGGTAGCCATTCATCAGATTGCGCACATCGGCGACCAGCTGATGGGACTGAGTGGCTTTGGCGGTGCGGTAGTCGAGGAATTCCAGACTGACGCGATCCAGTTCGACCTGCTGTTCGGCGGTCAGTTCTTGATTGGACTTGATTAGACGCAGGGCATCCCGAGCGCTTACCAGATCGAGATATTTCTGGTCTAAAGCAAGGGTTGCAAGCATGCCGGTGGTCTGGCCGTCGGCACTTAAAATTAAATTTTTATAGATCGGACTATTGAGAAATTCCTCTCGTGCCAGCTGTCGATCAACGCCCGGAGAGAGCAGAGTGTTGAGTTCGTTTTTTAGGTCGGCAACGCCTATTTTAGGGCTGTAGAGTAAGGGCACATCGAGCAGAGAAAGCATGCTTTCAACGCCTTCGATAGCGGCCAATTCGTCACGCAGGGACGACAGCAGCTGAAGGTTTTCTTCGTCAAACAGGTCACCTTCTTTTGGTGAAAAAGTCACGATCAGGAAGTTGTCACTACCATAGCGCTGCACCACTTCGCGGAAATAATTCAGATCATCGTCATGTTCCAGAGTCAGAGAATCCGCAGAGGCGTCGAGCTTAAAGTTGGGCAGGCCAAGCGCCATGGCCACAGTCAGTGCCAGCACGGCGAAAAGAGCGCCAAGGGGATGGCGCAGAACGGTCTTTTGATAGAGATTAAGCAGCGTTGCAGACATGATTATTATTGTCCCAGAGCAGTGGTCATCAGATGGCGCGTATTATGCGATGTTGGCGGCTATTATCATAGCGCGCAGAGGAGATTAAACATGGGAAGATTAGGGGCTCTATGTCCTTAAGACTCTGTGCTGCCGCTCGCTACGCTGGTCTAAAGTTAAGTTAGACCAAAACAATTGCTGCAACAGATTTAGGCAGGGGGATAAAACCAGATGATCACAGTTGTGTTAGTTGTCAGTACTGTCGTCGCTATTGCGGTAGTCATTCACTATGAGATTCTCTTTCAGCTGACCAATCTGATGCCTAAGCTAACCATGCGGCATCGCTTTCGTATTGTGCTCGGTGTGCTGGGTGCGTTGGTGGCCCATGTTATTGAGATCTGGCTGTTTGCCGTGGCTTATTACCTGATGCATCACAGTGCTGGTTGGGGTGAGCTGACTGGTGCCTTTTCCGGCAGCCTGATGGATTGTGTCTATTTTTCCTTTACCACTTTTACCACCCTCGGCTTTGGCGATATTGCCCCGGTGGGGGATATTCGCTACCTCACTGGCACTGAATCCTTAACCGGTTTGGTGCTGATTACCTGGACTGCCTCGTTTCTTTATGTGGAGATGCGCAAGTTTTGGGGGGTCTAGTTCCACAGGATAAGCTGGTGATCTTAAAGGGCAGCAGAGTTAGAATGGACTCCATCAAGATCAGCCTTCCACCCCAGTCTTAAAATAGCGAACAGACCATGAAAGCAGTGCTTCTCGATTGTGATAGTCTCGGCCCCACGGATCTCGATCTCAGTGCCCTCCTCGCCTTGCCGCTGGATTGGACAATCTATCCTGAAACCTCTTCCCGTGAAGTATCTGAGCGTATCGCCGATGCCGATATAGTAGTAACCAATAAAGCACCAATTACTGCGCTCAGCCTGTCTCAGGCAGCCCGCTTAAAAATGATTTCGATTATGGCTACTGGCACCAATGCGGTGGATCTGCAAGTCGCCGCCCAGCATCAGGTGGCGGTGTGTAATGCGGTGAAATATGGCACTGGTTCGGTGGTGCAGCATGTCTGGGCGCTGATTCTAGCTCTTACCACTAAGCTCGCGGACTATCGGCGTGTCGCCACGGATGGTACTTGGCAGGAGAGTCGGTCTTTTTGTCTGCTGGATTTTCCGGTTGAAGAGTTAGAGGGCAAGGTGCTGGGTATAGTCGGCGCCGGTGAGTTGGGCCGCGGCGTGGCGAAAGTGGCCGAGGCTTTTGGGCTCGAGGTAATTTATGCAGCACTGCCGGGGCGCCAATATGTAGACCAGCAACGGGTTGGCTTTAGTGAATTTTTAGGTCGTGCCGATATTGTCAGCCTGCACTGCCCGTTGACCGCTGACACCACCAATCTTATTGGCGAGGCCGAATTGGCCTTGATGAAACCCTCGTCAATTTTGATCAATACGGCTCGCGGTGGCATGGTCAATGAAGCGGCACTTGTGCAGGCATTATTGGAAGGTAGCATTGCTGGCGCTGGGATTGACGTGCTGACAAACGAGCCGCCGCGGGAGGGTAATGTTCTTCTCAACGAGAGTATTCCCAACCTGATAGTGACTCCTCACTGTGCTTGGGTGGCACGCCAGTCAAGGCAGAGGCTGGTGGATCAGACAGTTGAGAATCTGCACGCGTTTATGCAGGGGGAACCCTTGCCGCGCGCAGTTTTGTAACGCCACTCGGTTAAAATCTAGCTCTTAAAATCTAGCTCTTAAAACCTTCCTCGAGCTTCTTCTCAACCAGAATGTTTTT
>JAFMBU010000117.1 GCA_017858295.1 Porticoccaceae bacterium
CCCCACCCACTCAATTTCAAAGGGCGTAAACTGATATAACAGCACCAACGAAGTGATCAACAACCAGTTGCCAAGAACATACTTGCCTCGACCTATCTGCTTCACTCCAAGAGCTAAATTGTCCGTGTACAGCCTAACCAATGAATCCAGGGAGTTGATCACAAAGATTACACCGACCAACACCATTGCAATATTGAGAATCCAGCTCACCTCGATTCCATTGGCAAAATAATAGTACAGCGTGGCAAACCACAGGGCGATAGCGATCGAGGGAATCACCAGCAGTGCTACCATCAGCTGCCAGACCCTGAGGCCACCGACAAAGCGGGCGACAAACTGACCAATCATAATACTCCAGGCAAACCACCAGAATAGATACCAGCCATGGTAGTCACTGATCGGGCTAACAAAGCGATGAAGGTTTTCAAAGTATCCTGATAGTTTGCCCAGAGTAGCAAGATACTCATCCATAGAAGCACCGGAGGCCAAGAGCATGACGACATTGAGCAGCAAAAACAAAGCACTTGAAGCGAGACTGAGTATTTTGAGGTAGCGAATCTCGGTGCTCGACCAGACCGCCAGCAAAATAATAAGGCCCACCAGACTGTATTTCTGCAATGGCGTTATGCCATCAATATAGTTGGGCGCATAACTGAGAAACAAATAGGCGGTAAAGGCACAGGTAGCAATGATAATCAGATTGTTAATCCAGCGGATAGGCTTGAGTTGAAACAATCGGACTTTGGGTTCGACAATACAAAAATAGAAGGTGCTTAGAAAATAGAATGCCCAGACCAGAAAACCCCAGAAACCAAACTCGATGGCCAGAGGGTTGGTAAAGCTATAGGCTTCCTCTGCAGCGTAAACCGGGAATTCGACTAGGGGGAACATGATCAACCCAACATCTAAGCCAGAGGTAAATAGAATCGCCGAAAAGGCCACTAGAGACAGTGGTGTTTGACCCACACAGCGAACATTACGCCACTTTAAGCAGATAAAAACCGACGTCATCAGGGTAACTGCAATCGCTAGCGACAGTATTTCGAGCATACCAATCCCCCTCCCCAAAAAAGATCAAGCGCCTGAGTGCCTATGGCCCTAGGCGCTTTCCAGCTAGACGGAAATGCCGCTGGAATCGTTATTATTAAGTATTTTATTGCCGTCTATCTCTGCCCATAAACAACCCAGTCATCATGACAGAAAAGCCCCAGCAAGAGAACGTGGACTGTTTTAATAGCGCCTTCCCCGAGAGTTGGCCTTAGCAGTCTGATGAAATATACTGCTTTAAAATAATAAAAATAAAACTCTCATGGTAGGAACTCCAATGTTCAAAGACATCAGTCAATCTATCGAAGCCTGCGCCGCTTACTATGGCGATCAAGCCGAGCAGATGAAGGACTATCTGATTCAGGGTCAGAAGAAAGCTCTAGCCCTTCCTAACCGCGGCCCTATTCGCTTTGATCAGAACGGCGATATACACCCTGACATCCTTAAAACCTACTCAAAATATGGCTTCTATATTTTTGAGAACGCTCTTGGTGAGGAAGAGCTCAGTGATTTGAAACACGACCTAGAGCAGATGCGCGAAAATTTCCCCACCGAAATGGGCGCGACTTTAGATGCTAAAGGAAGACCCGCGCTGGGTTCTGACAGAGAAGGTTTTGCCTTGCAATGGGCAAAGCCACTCTCGGATCCCTTGGGCGGTACAGCAATGCTCAATGGCCGTCATCAGGTTAAATTATTTGAGCCAAAACCAAGTGAAGATGCTCCACAGGCTACACCGCTATATCTGGGTGGTTCGTTGCAATATTCCGATGCCTGCCTGCGGACATACGCACATCCAGGGCTTTTGAAAATGGCCGAAGCGGTGAACGGCAAGGATTTCGTGCCCTTTCACGAGGGTTTGTTTATCAAAGATGCCGGCCTTGGCGCCGCAGTTTCCTGGCATCAGGATGGCGACACCCACTGGGACAGCCCGCGGTTTGACGAGAATATTCACGGCTTTAATTTTATGGGCCAAGTCTACGGCAGTACCGCAGTCAACGGCGTCTGGGTTGTCCCCGGCAGCCATAAGAACAGCCGGGTAAATATTGTCGAACTGATTTCCAAGGCAGGTACCGAGCGTTTGCCAGAGGCCGTGCCGATTATTTGTAATCCCGGCGATGTGGTGATTAATAGTCGCCAAATACTCCATGGATCCTTTGCCAATACCGGTCTGGAAAAACGGGTGACGGTCAACTTTGGTTTCCACCCACTGGCGTCAGTACTCAATGTTAGAGGCGCTGGCCTCCACGCGGAAGCCGCTACTTTTGACGACGCTTTTATCAAACATCGCTCTAGACTAATTGGCATAGCCATAGCGGCACGCCAGCAGAGATTCCCCGACGAAGTGCCCTATGACTATGCACCCATAGCCAAGGACGCTGAAAAGCCTCAGTGGAATGAGGACGTTAAGGCATCACTGAAGAATTACAACCTGATGGATTTGAGTATTTGAGCATTTCAACTTCTGCAGCTGACAGATCCTGAGGCGACCAATAAATCAGGGCCAAAGTTATTGCTAGTTAAGTTTGTAATATTGATTTTTGACCGGCGATAAAAAAGGACTGCATCTCTGCAGTCCTTTCAATATGGTGCCCGGGGTCGGACTTGAATAATAACCATAACTAATTTTTTAATAGGCCTTTTGTTAAATTCAATTTTCCTTCTTACCGTCATAAATACCGACACAGTACAATCTGCCTCCTTTTTTTGAGTAAAAAGGGCTGAATAATCTACTGAAATGACTTTTGCTCTCTGGCTTCCTATCAAATCAGGTATTTTCGGGTATAATCAGGTATTAAAAACGGGTGTAGCGCTTTACCAACAGGGATAACCTGAGGCTGAAATGAAAGAACCGAAAATAGCCATTAACCAAGAATTCTTGCAGCTTATCGCCGAGCTGGACGAATTCAAGGGCAAATGGGAATTACTCAAAACAATGTCCCCCGACCGGCTTCAGCAGCTGCGTAAGGTCGCGACTATTGAAAGTATCGGTTCATCGACACGGATTGAAGGCGCAAAGCTAACAGATATTCAGATAGAGACGCTGCTATCCAACCTGACATCCACCTCATTCAAAACCCGCGATGAACAGGAAGTGGCTGGTTATGCCGAAGCTATGGATATGGTATTCCAAGCCTACGAAGATTTACACATCACGGAAAACCATATCCGGCAATTGCACCAGGTATTACTAAGGCACAGCACCAAAGACGAACGCCATCGGGGTACTTACAAAACGCTATCGAATCAGGTTGTCGCCATGGATGATCAAGGTGTCGAAATCGGTATTGTCTTTGAAACCACCACACCCTTTGATACCCCAAGGAAAATGGAAGAACTGATTGGCTGGACGCGAAAAGCCATTGACGAAGCATCAATGCATCCTTTGCTAATTATCGCAGTGTTTAACGTGGTTTTTCTTGCTATTCACCCTTTCCAGGATGGTAACGGAAGGCTATCTCGTATTCTGATAACACTCATGCTATTGCGTGCCGGTTATGGCTATGTGCCCTATGCGTCACTAGAAAGCATCGTTGAAGAAAACAAAGACCTCTATTACAAAGCCTTAAGGCGCACGCAGACAACCCTGAAAACCGAAGCTACAGATTGGCAGCCATGGCTTGGTTTTTTCTTGCGTTGTTTGAAAAAACAAAAGAGTAATCTTTCAGCTAAGTTAAATGAAAAGCAGTTGGAAAAAGAGCAGTTAGGTAAAGAACAACTACAACCAAATAACGATGCTGACTTACCCACCCTGTCTATTCAGGTGCTGGAGTTGTTTAGCAAAAATGACCGGCTCACCATTGCTGAAATGGTTGAACTGACCGGTGCAAACCAGAATACGCTTAAAGTTAGATTGCGGGAGTTGGTGAATGTTGGACGTATTCAAAGGCACGGAAAAGGAAGAGCGACATGGTACACCCGCTCACTAAATTGATCTGTATAGCTTGCACAGATAATAAGTTGTAGCCGCATACCAAGTAAAACAGGTGTATAAATGAAATTTAACGAAGATGCTCGAGTAAAAATACCGACCATCCTCCACCTGATGAAGCTGGGCTATCAGTATCTCTCGCTCAAAGGGCAGAGCTGGAACCTGGACACCAATATCTTCCCTGAGCTGTTCGCGTGAGCTATTACCCGGATCAATCATGGCATCGAGACGGACGAGGTTTCCCGTCTACTCGAAAACATCAAGCTGAAACTCGACAACGAAGATCTTGGACGCGCCTTCTTTGAAAGGCTAACCAACCGCTCCAATACCAAGCTTATTGACTTCGAAAACTTCTGCAGCTGACAGACCCTGAGGCGACCAATAAATCAGGGCCAAAGTTATTGCTAGTTAAGTTTGTAATATTGATTTTTGACCGGCGATAAAAAAGGACTGCATCTCTGCAGTCCTTTCAATATGGTGCCCGGGGTCGGACTTGAACCGACACGGTGTTGCCACCGAGGGATTTTAAGTCCCTTGCGTCTACCAATTTCGCCACCCGGGCATGTAACTAGGTGGGCTTTGAACCATCTGCGTCAGCTGATAGTTCTGCCAGTCTTTCAGACTGGACTTGCGGTCGCTTCCGGCGTCCTGCCTCACGCGACACTCGAGCATCCTGCTCATCGTCTACCAATTTCGCCACCCGGGCATGTAACTAGGTGGGCTTTCTACTCAAACCAAGCATTTGACTGTCCCTTGTCGAGCGGGCGAAATTATACCTGATCAAAATCTCAAATGGGAAACAATCACGCGCTTTTTGGGGCTTTTTTAGCTCCAAACTTTTACCTGCTGGCGTTGGACCTGCGCAGCCAGATTGCTTGGAGAAGTAAACCGACCAAATAGCTCAATGCAAAGGCCATATAGAAGCCCTGCAGTAGGGGATCATCGATCTCGGTTACCACTGGATCATTGACCGGCAGGCGTCTCAGACCATCAGTGATCGCTGGAATCATGTGGAATAGGAAAGTGGCTGAGTAGCTGGCTGCCTGGAGGTATGGGGATAGTCCGCCGACAATTCGTTTTTTCTCGGCGAGCCAGCCCACCACTACGGCTAGTAAGGTGGCGACTGCCAGGGCGTGGGCTATATTGAAGCCGCCATTTTGGAATATGGTCAGTGCGGAGATGGCGGTTATTAGGGTCGCTATCAAGTAGATCTGACCGGATTTGGTGGTCGATTTAATGATTTTGTGTTTTGCGATGGTGTAGATGACTGAGCCGATGGACAGAATGCCCAAGATAGTGTGGAGCCAGCCTACTAGGGTGATTTCTGCCATGGGGGTAGTCTCTGTTTGTTATTGTAGTTTTGGAATTGACGTGATGTTAGCAGATTTGCTGCGGGATTAGGTGTGGTTTCGGGCCTAGCTGGGGGTTTTAATAAGGGGACGGAGAAATGGAGGCGCCGGTCGGAATCGAACCGACGATCGCGGAGTTGCAGTCCACTG
>JAFMBU010000118.1 GCA_017858295.1 Porticoccaceae bacterium
GGCGAGATTAGAGCCATAGGCAATGTTATTCAGGATCAGCTGTTTATGTTGCAGCGCTGCGGCTTTAGTCAGTTTTGTCTGGCTGACAATGTTGATTTGGAAGCGGCGGCGAAGTCGCTGAATGATTTTTCCGACAGTTACCAGACCGCCGCAGACCAAGATCAGCCGCTATTTAAGCGTCTGCGATAGCCGCACTGGCATATTAGCGCGTTATTTTAAAATAAACTGCACTAGACCTTGCACCCGGGTGCTAGATGTATTGAGATAACCCGATGGAACATCATCTAATACAAATCTTCTTCCTTATCTTTACCGGTGCAGCTGTGGTTGCGTCCCTTGCGCTATTTGGTCGCCAGCCGCTGTTAGTTGTCTATATCCTCCTTGGCGCAGCCATGGGGCCCCATGGTTTAGCCTGGGTGACAGATGTGCAGCTGATTGCTGAAATTGCCAGTATCGGAATTATCTTTCTGCTCTTTTTACTCGGCCTAGATATGCAGCCTCAAGCCCTGCTGCGAGTGTTTCGCCAAGTTACCCATGTCACCCTAATTAGCTCAGTCCTTTTTGCCCTAGCCGGTTATGGCATTGGCTATGTGTTTGGCTTCTCGGCCACGGAAAACCTGATTATTGGCACCTCGATGATGTTCTCTAGCACCATTATTGGTATCAAGCTGCTACCCACTACAGTGCTACATCATCGCCACTCTGGGGAACTGATGGTTGGTATGTTGTTAATGCAGGATTTTCTCGCCATCTTTGTGCTGCTGATGCTGATATCCGCCGCATCCGGTGGCGACAGTTCTATGCGCTTTGTGGTCAGCCTGATTTCTCTGCCGCTACTGATTGCCGGATCTGTGTTAATGGTACGCTACATTTTACAACCGCTGTTCGCACGCTTTGATCGTATTGGAGAGTATGTTTTCCTTCTCGCCATCGGCTGGTGTTTAGGTATTGCCGAGTTGGCGGAGTACGGTGGTCTATCTCGTGAAATCGGCGCCTTTATTGCCGGTATCTCCATCGCCACCAGCCCCATCGCGCCCTATATAGCCCTCAACCTCAAACCATTGCGGGATTTCTTTTTAATTCTGTTCTTTTTCGCCCTCGGCGGTGGCTTCGACCTGTCTCTGATCCCGCAGATTGCTCTGCCAGCGATCATACTGGCGACCATAATGCTGTGCCTCAAACCAGTGGTCTATCACTGGCTGCTGCGCAATCAAAGTGAAAGCCATGGTTTGGCATGGGATATAGGTCTGCGCCTGGGACAGAACAGTGAGTTCTCATTGCTGATTGCCTATGTGGCCTTTAACACCAGCTTGATTAGCAATAATGCGTCACATTTGATTCAAGCCGCTGCGATCATTACTTTCCTGATCTCGAGCTACATAGTAGTCTTCAACCTGACTAATCCTATAGCCCTAAAAGATAAACTGCGCAGGGATTAAACAGCGTCCATAATTGCTCTAGGAAGGGGCAATATAAGTGGGTCAAATAAAACAGCGCTGCACAATAAGGATGTTAGGGAGCGACAAGTTTGGTACAGCTACAGAGTAAAAAAGTCTATATCCAAGATCTCCAACCAGGCATGTATGTCTCAGGCTTGGATCGACCATGGCTGGATACGCCCTTTAGCCTGCAGGGCTTTATGATTCGCAACCAAGCCGAGGTAAAAAAGCTCGGCTTCTACTGCGACTATGTCTATATCGACAGCACAAAAAGCCTCGCCAACATCAATATTGCTATTACCCCAGAGCCCTCAAATAAAACGCCTTTTAATAAACGACCGCCAGGTGCAGTGGCACGGCCCTTTAAAGCTGAACTGGCCACACATCAGCCGGTAACCTACGTAGAGCAGAGCTCGGTCACCCAAGAGATTCACGTTGCTAAAGGTGCCTATCAAAATATACGCGCTGAATTCGACAGCATGATTGGACGTATTGGCAGCGGCAAAACCGTCAATATTGCTCAGCTCAGCGAAGTGATCAATCCTTTAGTGGACAGTATCACTCGCAACCCTGGGGCCAGCATCTGGCTGGCTCGGCTTAAATCCCGGGACTCCTACACCTATCGCCACTGCATTGCTGTGGCTATTTGGTGCACAGTAATCGGTCGTCAGATTGGCCTGCCGAAAAAAGAACTGGCATTGCTGTCCATGGGCGGCATGTTATTGGATATAGGCAAATTAAAGATTCCACCGGTGATCCTAAACAAAAAACAGCAGCTCTCCGAGCGTGAATTTGCCCTAGTTAAAAAACATGTGGACCTCAGTTTGAAGATGGCCAAGGAGTCGTCCCGAGTGATGCCCCAGGCGGTGATTGACATGATTGCCTGCCACCATGAACGCTTCGATGGCAATGGCTATCCAGCGGCTATAAAAGGCACTCAGATACCACTCTATGGGCGCATCGCTGCCATAGCCGATTGCTACGACGCCATTACCAGTCAGCGAGTCTATGCCAAACCTATAACTCATGCCATGGCGATCAAACAGATGTACAAATGGCGCGGCTATGACTTTCAGCCAGAATTAATCGAAGCCTTTATCCAGGCGGTCGGCGTCTACCCCACGGGCACCCTAGTGGAGTTAACCTCCGGTGAAGTGGGCATTGTGGTCAAGGAAAATCCAGGTAAACGCCTGCGTCCGCAGGTATTAATTATATTGGATAGCAACAAACAGCAACGTACAGATTTTATCGAGATGGACTTGGCTGCAGCCACAGCAAGGGACAGTCAAAATATTGAGATTGCGAAAACCCTTGAGCCCGGCGCCTTTGGCCTGGACCCTGAAACCCTCTATATCTAAATATGATTATCCCGCCACGGAGAGACTTATCCCCTTTCGCGATTGACCGCCCAGCCCTGCTCTGGTCCCTGGAGCACTGTCTCAGGAGCACTCGAGATGGCGCGCAACTGACGGTTTTGGCACTGATCGACCTAAGAGAGTTTAATCAGGTCAATCAACATATTGGCTATCACGCCGGCGATCAGGTACTGGCACAACTGCAACAGCGCCTCGCCTCAATCCCAAAGCAGCCACTGGGTTGCCGCAGAACCGATGGTGATAAGTTTGGCCTAATTATTTCACCGCTGCTAAATGCTCAGCTGATCCCCCTGGTGGCAAAAAAAATTATCGATGAAATCACCAGACCATTCACTATTGGCAATCAGACTGTAAACTTAGAAGCCCATATCGGCTTTGCCATTATCGCTGACTCTAACCAGCCAACTTTGGATGCTGAAAAACTGTTGCAGAGTGCTGAAGCAGCAGCCAAACAGGCGCAGAATTTACGTCGCCCCTATCTCGTCGGCGACGCTTCGGTAAATAAAAAAGTGCGGCATAAGATAGCGATCAAAAAGAAGGCCTTGGATGCCCTCAGGGAAAATAGTTTTGAGCTCTTTTATCAACCCCAGATCCGCCTTGCCGATGGTTGTACCCACGGTGCCGAGGGGCTGATTCGCTGGAACCAAAGAGACCATGGAGTCAATCCGGAACAGCTGGTGGCCATTATCGAAGAGTCCGGGCGTATGGATGATTTTTTTGCCTGGACCATCCAAACTGCGATCAGGGAATCTGCCAATTGGCGCGGTCAAAACATCGCCACAGCGATCAACATCTCAGCTTCCTGCTTGCACTCACCAAGACTATTCGAGACCATCGAATCGAGCCTTAACCTTTGGGGCGCAGAACCTTCAGACCTCTGTATTGAGGTCACCGAATCAACTATTCAGCAGGATCTTGACCAGGGCTTCCATGCCTTAAACCAAATCAAAGAGCTGGGCGTCAGAATTGCCATTGATGACTTTGGCACCGGATATTCTTCTCTGGAGTATTTTAAATTCATTCCAGCTGACGAGCTGAAAATCGACAAATCGTTTATTTCAAATATGCGCAAAAACCCAATCGATATGGATATAGTCAAGTTGATTCTCGACTGGGGCAAGCGCTTCCAGATGGAAACCATCGCCGAAGGAGTTGAAGACGCCGAGACCATGGCACTCCTGACCGAACTGGGTTGCACCTATGCCCAGGGCTACCATATAAGCAAAGCCATGCCCGCTGACCAGTTTAGCCGGTGGCTTGCTGGCGAAGCCAATTAACCCGCCACACCAATGCTTCGGCTCCTCATCGCAAGCCGTGACAGCCTTGGCAGAACTCACTGACTGAGCCTATTTGCAATCTATGCCCAGCTATTTTTCTGCTATTCTTTTTCTAGGGTTTCTGAGGTTACAGGTCTCTGCACACAAGACTATCTAAAAGGCGCTCGAAAAACGGACTAAAAGACTTTCTACAAAGCCGACTAAAAAACCGTCTAGTAAGCCAATAGATACCAAGATTTAAAAGGATTATTAAACTCACAACAGGATGTTAACAACCCCATGAATCAGTCTATTACACCCACAGCCACCGCAGATCAGCAGAAAATCAATACCCTGCCACTGAACCATGAGTTGATTAATCGCGACGGCGGCGACTATAAAATCAGCACGGATATTTCATCGGAGCTGCGCGTCGCTACTCTGGCTTACCTAAGCATCCAGCAAGAATTTAATCGCCTTGGCAAGGCGGTTAAAAATTATCAGAAACCCGACATTAAACGCCTTGAGCCCTTTATTGAGGCGATGGTGGAAAGTATTATTCGCAACCCTGCAGCCGCCGTGTGGCTGGCGAGACTCAAAAGCAAAAGCAGCTACGCCTATCGCCACTCGATCTCCTGCGCAATACTCTGCTGTGTAATGGGCAGGCAATTAAACTTAGATCAAAAGGAGCTGTTTCAGCTCGCCCTATCCGGCTTGCTAATGGATATTGGCAAGCTCCACCTACCAGATTCCCTACTTCGTAAAAGTACCGAACTGAGTAATCAGGAGCGGAGTGAAACCCGCAGCCATATTGAACATGGGCTAACTATACTTGCGCACAGCAATTTATCCACGGAGGTTATAGCCGCAGTGCAGTATCACCACGAGCGCTTTAATGGCTGTGGCTATCCCAAGCAACTCAGCGGTACAGATATTCCACTCTATGCGCGGATTGCCGGCATAGTCGACTGCTACGACGCCATGACCAGCCCGCGCTATTACGCCACACCGATTCCCCATTCAGAGGCCATACTCAAGCTCGCAGGCTGGCGCGCACGATTATTTCAAAAGGAATTAGTGGATACCTTTATCCAGGCAATAGGACTCTATCCGCCGGGCTCTCTGGTTGAACTGACCAATGGCGAGGTGGCTGTGGTCAGCGACTACAAGGCAGGGATGGGCAGAAAGCCAAAGTTGACGGTAATACTGGATGTGAATAAGCGCCGATTGGCGAAAAAGAAACTCATCGCCATCACCGGCAAGGAAGGGACCATTGATATAGCCCGCAACCTGCCGCCTGATGCTTATAATTTGGACCCCGAAGCCCTTTTTTA
>JAFMBU010000008.1 GCA_017858295.1 Porticoccaceae bacterium
TAGGGACAAAAAGACAAGTTAAGGGCCCTTAGCTCAGTTGGTTAGAGCATCCGACTCATAATCGGCAGGTCCCGTGTTCAAGTCACGGAGGGCCCACCAATTCACCAGCCACGCGTCTTTTCAATACAAGACGCGTGGCTGGACCTAAAATACGTAAATCTACTCATCCCTTAAATCGCACCCAAGACCTCACCCACCGCAAAACAACGCCAGCAGTCAACTTAATTCACAAAAGTATAGACACGTCCCCAAAAATCAGTAATATTTATTCAAATTCGACTAACGACAGATTTCCTCGCAAGAAAACAGCCTCTTTAGCCATTTTATAGTTTCTTTAGGGGACAAATACTAACTGTACTGAATCAGTAAATAACCATTACCTGAAGAAGTGAAAACAAAGTCATGCCCAGTGAAAGCAACAATATCATTGTCGTAAAAATCCTCGGCGCCCCAGCTGCGAGTCTAGAGGCAATTCCCGAGATCAATACTCAAGTCTTGAGTGACAACATAGCCACCATGAGCCTGACGCCCAATTTTAACTTTTTTAAGCTTAAGGCCCGTAACCAGGTTAAAAGCAAAAATAGAATTTCGAAATTGACCGTGCTCAATCTGATTTTCGACGACTCGTCGGAGTCAAGAGCTGTCCAACCACCCAGTCAAATTGGCCATGATAAGTTGAGCTTTATCAACCAAAAGCAACTATCAAATTTCGAAGAGTTCAGCAGTTTTGTCATCGCGTTAGTTCTACCTGAGCTTCCGCTGCCAAAAGACTTTTGGATTCCAGTTGAATCTCTATTAACTAGGCGAGAGTGGGAGATTTTACAGCTGGTATATCAGGGCCACTCAAGTAAACAAATTGCTGAGGCTCGACAATTAAGCCATAGAACAGTTGAATTACACCGCCAAAACTGTTCTCAAAAACTCGGCCCGATTACCCCTATCCTACTTGCTTCGCTATTTTCAAACAGTGTCTTAGAAACCTATTCTTGGGCTAATTCTCAGCTTAAATAGCTATCCAATTAAACTCCTGACTAGAACGCCCCAGAAAAGGCACCCAGTCACTTCTCAATCAGCTTACAACCAACAGAGCTAAGTTTAAAAAGGTCCGTCCTGACTCTCGGGAGAGCTCCATAGGGCAGACCAAACCACTGTGCCATCGATATAAAACACCGCATCACCATCAAATACCGCACGCTGGCGACTGTCCCACCACTGCTCTGTTGTCGCCACAATCTGCCCAACCTCGACAATCGAAGCGTCTGCTGGACGATCTTTGCTGTCGATTTCAAATAGGAACAAACGTCGCTCTTCACTGTAAACAGACTCATCCGAATAGAAACTCAGGGAGACAGGCACAGAAAATCGATCAGTGGTCTCATTGACCGCCTGATAGGTAAACGCATGGCGATTGTAGCGGGCTTCTGAATAGCTCCAGTTTGCACCGGGGCTGAGGCTTGTGGAACCTAGCGAAAAAGGGGCCGTCAGAGAGGCCACATTAAACAGTTCGAGTTTCACCAGTCCCTGCTCATCCTGCCCCAAACCGAGCAGCAGCTCATCATTAACCGGGTGCAGGAAATCTGAGAAACCGGTAACGCTAAGCTCTCCCGCAATAAGTGGATCTAGCGGATCGGAGAGGTCGAGAACATAGAGCGGATCTATACGCTCAAAAGTCACCAAATAGAGCTTATCTCCAAAAAAGCGTACGCCATAGAGATCTTCATTGGGCTTGCCTATGGCGGCAGTGCGCTCAGCATTGGGCAGGGTTGCCACCAGATTGAATTCCGGCTTATCGGTTGCCAACTTAAGTATTGAGAGCTGATGATCAATCCGATCTTCTGCGTTGGCCGTGCGCTGACTGGTGACTAGACGCAGATAGCCCTCATGTTCATTGATACGAAAATCCCTGTTGCCACTGAGTGCCAGTGCACCATCGACCACGCCAGAACCGAGATACTTGAGCTCAGCTGATAGGGAATAGCTGTGCACCAGAGTCCGTGAATCGGTCTCAGCGTAATCAACCTGGGTCAGATAGATCGCATTGCCACTCACATAGATTCCCGACGTGGGCTCTAGGTAGCAAACGGCATTAGCCACTGACTGGCTTGCCAGATCAACGGCGATAAGCATTGTCATGGTTGGAAAGGCAGAGCTCTGCGGCGCAAGACTGTTTTCGCTATCGGTTACCCGGCAGTCAGAGGCGCTAAGCAGCGGACTTTCGACACCATTAATCGACATGTTGGGCAGAATATCCTCAGGCACCAGGGCATCTAGTAGGGTTTCATTTTCTGTTGCCTGGAGACTATCCGGATAATAGTTATAACTCACGACCTCGGGAGTATGACGGGCCACCAGGTAAACCATATCCCCCTGTCTGCGACTACTGACAAAGCCACCCTGAAACTCGAGTTGCAGCTGTCTATCCGGATTACTTGTATCGGTTATATCGTAAATATCTAACGCCGTGGTCTGCCCTGCCCAGAGCGATGGATCGTCAAAGGAATCGCCAAACAGTCCCCACCAGCCACTACTGCTAATCGAAATTAACTGGTTATCATTGGTATACAGACCTTCAACGGTCCGGCTGCCACTGAGGGGGATAGTGCTCACCTCAGTGGCCTTGGCTGTCTCAGGATCAGTGGAGAGTATGCGTATACTGCGTTCTTCATTTACGCTGGGAGCGGGCATTGAATCTGCAGCTAGACTGTCGTCCTCCAAAGAAGGCTCGATAAACGCTATATCATCTACTATAAAGCAGCAGTCCATCCCACGGCTCGGTGCAATAAATAGATGATCGCCATCGTATTTTACATAGTCGTGCTCATCGACGCTGGCTTCCAATGTATAGGTGGTGGTAAAACTATCACTGCTGGCGGGCGCCGAGCTCTCCATATCCATGGCGACCCCATCGGCCATATCAACAGTGGCGGCTTTAGCCACATTATCAGTCGCTACCTGGGTAAATCCCTGTCGCACTCTGTCCAGTAGCTGACTTTGGCTCTCCACTTCGATCAGCAGTCCCTGGGGCGTGGGCTGAATGACCGGCGGTTCAGTGGTTTGCGGCGCTGAGGAACCACCACCGCCTCCGCAAGAGACTATTATCATCGTCAATGGAATGAACGCGAATTGGGATATTTTTTTCATTATTATTCTCAAATAAGCTTGCGGGCCAGTGTATTCAAGTTTACCTACAGCTTCAACTTGAGGCGAAATCCTTGGTATGCAAAAGACATTCTCATAGCGGTGCTCGCTCAAGGTACTTTAAATGGCAACCGCAGAATCAAATCGCTAAACTGCAACTACGCCGTTGACCAAAAATGATCAGTAAAAATGAATCCACCGACCCGCGCCAGTTTTATCTATCGCCTTACGCTTATTATCACTGGAACTCTGCTGATAGCGTTTATTGGCGCTGCGATTATGAGCCCAAAGGCACCCACTGATCCGCTCACCATTACCGGCACAGCTGTAAATAGTAGCGACAACGCTTACCTCGGCAGCAACAGCTGCGCAGGCTGCCATACAGAAGCCTTCCAGAATTGGCAGGGCTCTCACCATGACCAGGCCATGCAGCACGCCACAGCGGCCACGGTCAAAGGCGACTTCAATAACAGCCTATTCGAGGCGCCCGGCAATAACGCCCTATTTTCGAAAAAAGCCGATGGCTTTTATGCGCGCCTGGCAGGCACTGATGGGCAGGTCAGTGAACACAAAATTCTCTACACCTTTGGCACTGAACCTCTGCAGCAATATTTGGTGGCGTTTCCCGATGGCCGCCTTCAGCAACTTCCGGTGGCCTGGAATACCCTTACCAACCAATGGTTTGATCCGCAGCCAGAGTTACTGGCACAACCAGGTGAGTGGGTGCACTGGTCTGAGGGGGGCAAAAACTGGAACAGTATGTGTGCCGACTGTCACAGCAACAATGTCGAGAAGAACTTCGATATCGCCAGCAATAGCTACAGCACCACTGTTACTGAGCTAGATGTGGGCTGCGAGTCCTGCCATGGCCCAGGTCGCGATCATGTTGCGGCAGTGAGCTCGGCAGATTTTAATGCCACTCTAGATAAACTGCATATCAGCATGAGAGTCGGAGAGGACTCACAGGCAGTGGTGGATCAGTGCGGTCGCTGTCACGCCCGGCGCCAGCAACTGACTACAAAATTTGAACATGGCAGCAGCCAACTGCTGGATCACTATTTGCCGCAACTGCTAATACCGCCCACCTATCACAGCGATGGTCAGATTCTCGATGAGGTATTTGTCTACGGTTCTTTTGTGCAGAGCAAAATGTATCACTCCGGCGTCGGCTGTGTGGACTGCCACCAACCCCACAGCGTTAAGCTTAAAGCCGAGGGCAACCAGCTCTGTGTCGGCTGCCACAGCAGTGAGCAGTTTGATACACCCGAGCATCACCACCATAGTGCGAATCTAGCCCAGCCAATAGGTAGCCATAAGCCTCAGGGAAGCCAGTGTATCGACTGCCATATGCCGGGGCGGCTCTATATGGGCAATGATTATCGCCGCGATCATAGCTTTCGCATTCCCCGACCAGATCTGACGATTGCCCATGGCACCCCCAATGCCTGTAATGATTGCCACACCAAAGAGTCCGCCGACTGGGCTGCGGAAAAAGTCGAACAGTGGTTTGGCCCCGAACGGCCGGCGCATTTTTCTGAAATCCTCAGTGCCGCGGCCAGTCAACCCAACGACTCCGTTGAGCCATTGGTGTCCCTGTTGAATGATCTCTCCCAGCCGGCCATTGCCCGCGCCACAGCTGCCTCTTTGCTGGCCCCCAATATCTCACTGCCAGTGGTTGAGCGCGCGCTGACTAGGGCCAGCAGCGATACCAGTGCCCTATTGCGAAACACTTCGCTCAGGAGTCTCAATGGCAGCGCCAATAAGGTTGGCCCCCTATTCGAAGGCCTTAACGATCCTGTTCGAGCAGTGCGCATAGCCGCCGCTGAAGGGCTGGTTGATGTGCCGGAAAATCGAATACCAGATGGGCTAACTGATGCCTTTAGTCGAGCAAACAAAGAGTATCTGACCTCAATGCTGGTCAATGCTGACTTTCCCTCTGGCCGTATGCGTATGGCGCTGGACCAGCATCGTCGCGGAAATCTTAGCAGGGCTGAGGAAGAGTATTTGGCAGTATTAAAAATCGATACAGGCTATAACGCGGCGCGCATGAATCTGGCGCAACTCTATTACAGCCAAGGAAAACTAAGCGATACAGAAAATCTGTACCGAACAGTGATTGAGCGGGAGCCAGAGGCCAGCGACGCGCACTATTCACTGGGGCTATTGATGGCCGAGCAGGGAGATTACCAGCAGGCGGCAGTGTCATTGAAGGCGGCAGCCACCACTGGCAGTAACCCCCGAGCCTGGTACAACCTTGCAGTGCTGCACCAGCAGTCTGGAGAATTACTGGAAGCAGAGAAAGCCTATCTTGCAGCCCTGCAATTAATGCCCGGCGATACTGATTTTATCAATGGCCTAGTGAGTCTTTATGGGCAACAGCGGCAATGGATAAAAGCCCTGCAGCTAATTGATCGGGCACTGGTCAATGACCCTACAAATCTCAGCCTACGGCAATTGAAGCGAGCCGTAACTCAACGCCTCTAAAGGCTTGGACGGCCAATACTGACAACTACTTCAATACAGCTGCGGCCCTCTCAAATAGGTTGCCGGCATGGTTCATCACATGAAAAACAATGCTCTGCTCATGGGAGCCTGTGACCAGATGGGCGCCGGGGCCAATCCCATAAACCGCCACATCCTCACCACCGTGAGTTTCCCCCTCTAGCGGCACCAGCACTTCCTGATGAAAACCCCTGGCCTGAGTATCTATAGCGGTTAAATCCTGACGCCCCGCCAGTGACTTGCTGTAATAGGCCATATCGGCATTGCTCTCATCACCCAAGTCGCGAAATCCAAGACCATTGGTATAACCCAAGGTAGTGTATGGCAGTCCGTCGTCATCGAGTGCGGGCTTGTCTGACCCCACATTTACGACCTTACCCAGAATCGGATTGCCCCGCCTTGGATAACCGGCCATGGTAAAGACATGACTGTGGTCGGCGGTGACAATAATCAGCGTATCTTCGCGACTGGTGGCATCCAGTGCAGCCTGAACTGCATGGGATAACTCAACGGTATCGCTCAAGGCAGCAAAGGCACTGTTGGCATGATGGCCGTGATCAATGCGCCCAGCTTCCACCATCAAGAAAAAGCCCTGCTCATTGTTGTCGAGAATATCGATCGCCTTGGCGGTCATCTGGGTCAGCGAGGGTTCACCTGCAAGGTCATTCTTACGGTCGGCCTCATAGCGCATCTCCGACTCATTAAATAGACCCAATAAATTCTCACTACTGTTGCTGTCAACAGCATCGAAACCGGCCTGATCAATCACATAGTCGCCTCTGGGATAGAGCGCTTGCCACTCTTGCACCAGATTGCGACTGTCGTTGCGGTCGCCCTCTACTGAGCTACGGGCGTCGCGGCTATTGGCTGCAGGATCATTGGGCAAAAATTCCCGGCGTCCACCGCCAAGGGCGACCTCAATGCCGTCTACATCAATACCCGGATAGCGGGCCTCGAGATTGCGCTCAAAATTAACCAGCTGCGAGGCAATATCTTCACAGCCAGCGGCGATGGCCGCAGCCGGCATCATCGAGGGATTTTCCCAATCGCGATCGGCAGACTTGGCGTAGGTTGCAGCAGGTGTAGCGTGAGTAATTCGTGCAGTGGAGACAATGCCAGTGGACAGCCCTGCAATCTCGGCCAGTTCCAGCGCGGTAAATAACTGGTTGCCAGCAGCCGACTCACAGTCACCTTTGCGGGTGTTTTCGTCGAGACCAATAACCCCAATATTGGTTTTAACGCCGCTAACTAGAGCGGTCATAGTGCCCGCCGAATCCGCTGTTTGGGCATCGACATTGTAGGTTTTCGATAGGCCTACAAAGGGAAACTTGCCGAAGCTAAGACTGTTCTCCTCGCCAGACATACCCTGCTGCTGCCCCTGAAAAATACGCGCGGCAGTAACAGTGGTAACACCCATACCGTCGCCGACAAAGAGAATAATATTCTTTGCTGAGCCCGCCTGCAGGGCCAAGCGCTGAGCCTGCTTATTGGTCTCCGCGACCGCTGCAGCAGATTCCTTGTACCATTTATTATCAGTGACACTCAGCAGTGCCTCGGGCGCAGCCCGCGATGCCTCTGGAGATGGGGAAACTGCTGTACCTGTTGGATTACATCCGATTAATAGCAGCCCAACTAGACTTAGGGCAGATCGGGTAACGTAGCGGAGCTGTGATTGGGCAAACTTGGGCATAGTCTTTATTCTGTCTCGACGGTTATTGGCAGAGAGCCATCAACATTTCTCGCAGCAGTCTGATATTGAATACTATTTATAAAACCAGCCATAAAGCCGCCTATAAGATCATCGGTTAAATAGTATTGGAAACAGTAGCATGGCGTACATGACTCAAAAAGCGAGCCCATAAACGCGTATTCTCTCTGCACGTTTACAACAATTTTTTTGGATAAGGCGCCTTAAATAAGTGTCTGGTCGTCGAACACTGGATTGGGTGAGCGCTCTGCCCCGGCTTGAAAGACTTCAACAGACGCCGCAGCTTCTTTAATATCTTCAAAGCGAGCTATATGAAACAGGGCATCACCTTCATTGACCAGAGGAATATTACTCCTGCCAATCACCAGCCCATTGTACTGTGCCGTGACGGGATAGTCTGTTGAGTCAAACAGGTCCGACGGATCTGAGATAACACCCAAGACATCACCGCTTCTTACCCTTGAACCCAGGGCCACGACCGCGCGCAGTATGCCGCTCTGCGGTGCTCGCTCCCAGCTGCTTGAGCGAGCAACAAAGGGTTCATGGCGCTTGCTGGGATTTTTTGTCCGTGGCAACATCGCCAGTTTGCGCATAATTGATAAAATACCGCGCACGCCGGCACGGATAGATAATTCGTCAAAACGCAGAGCCTCACCGGCTTCGTAGAGCAGCACTTTAACTCCGTACTCGTCAGCCGCCTGACGCAGTGAACCATCACGTAAATTAGAGTTGAGTAACACCGGAACCGAAAAAGCCTCAGCCAATTGTTTTGTCTCTGGGTCATCCAGATTGGCACGAATTTGTGGCAGGTTGGAGCGATGTACAGCTCCCGTATGCAAGTCGATACCATAATCGCACTGTCGTACCACTTCCTGCAGAAAAGTATGTGCCAGCCTTGCGGCCAGTGAGCCTCGGCTGGAGCCTGGAAAAGAACGGTTCAGGTCACGCCTGTCTGGCAGGTAGCGAGAGTGCTGGATAATGCCAAATATATTTACCACAGGAATAACGATCAGCGTACCACGCAGGCGTTTCAGCACAGCGCTTTTTAGCAGGCGTCGGGCTATTTCAACACCATTCAGTTCATCGCCATGAATAGCAGCGCTAATAAACAGGGTTGGCCCGCTGGTTTTACCGCAGATAACCTGTAGCGGAATATTGACATTTATATGGGTATATAACTTACCAATAGGTAGCTCAATAACGCCCCGTTCACCGGGCTGTATTGTGACCCCATTTATCGTCACTGGTTTATTTTTGGTTGCCATAACCGTAACAGTTACCCTTTGCCGCGTGTGCGTGTTTTATGAGGTTTAGCGTTCTTCTCGATAAACTCGATAATCATTTTGGCGACATCTTTTTGCGTCGCTTCTTCAATGCCTTTTAGTCCGGGCGAAGAGTTCACTTCCATCACCAGAGGGCCTCGACTGGATCGCAATAAATCGACACCGCACACATTGAGCCCCATGATAGTCGCAGCCTTAACGGCTGTTTTACGTTCGGCAGATGATAGTTTGACTAGTTGCGCCGAACCACCACGATGCAGATTGGAACGAAACTCTCCCTCGGGGGCTGTCCTCTGCATGGCTGCAATAACCTTTCCTCCCACAACTAGGCAACGAATATCGCTGCCGCCAGCTTCTTTAATAAATTCTTGAATGAGGATGTTACTTTTCACCCCCATAAAGGCCTCAATAACACTTTCCGCCGCTTTTTTGGTCTCGGCCAGAACCACGCCAATACCCTGAGTACCTTCCAGCAGTTTAATCACCAAAGGTGCACCGCCGACCTCTCGAATCAAGCCTTTGACATCATCTGGTGAATTGGCAAAAGCGGTTACAGGTATGCCAACCCCTTTGCGGGACAATAGTTGGATGGAGCGTAATTTGTCTCGAGAGCGGGAAATTGCAACGGACTCGTTGACGCAATATGTGCCCATCATTTCAAACTGGCGCACCACGGAGGTGCCATAAAAGCTTACCGAAGCGCCGATACGAGGGATAACCGCATCAAAGTCACCGGGATTAAATTCTTCATTTTTAAAGTGTATAGACGGATTCTCGGTCCCCATATCCATAAAACAGCGAATATGATCAATAACACGGACGTCGTGACCGCGTTCTTCAGCAGCTTCCACAAGACGCCGTGTGGAATAGAGTTTGGGATTCCGGGACAAAATGGCAATTTTCATGGGTTCTCCTAGGTTATTGGGTTCGGGCTTTAATCATTATGGACTGCAAAAAGTCACATTGAAGGGGAGCCTGAGAGATAAGATGCCGCTGGGTTGACACAATACAGGCCATTCAGGGCAGTGCGCCCAAGTAACAGTCGAAATTTCATCGTGTCACGATTGGTCAATGTCACCTCGATCGTCCGTTGCATATTGCCAATAATGACTGTTGTTTCTATGACAAAGCGCCGTTCTGCATGGCCACCGGAATCGGTGACCATACGCTCTTCCAACACTGCAGCATCACAGATAAGCGCGGTTTCACTGTCATTTTGATTGGGGTGAATGCCAAACTTGACGCGCTGCTCATCGCCCTTGTGATAGGGCTCAACGAAGTAGGCATGCAGGGCAGAGGTTCGTGCACCTGTATCAACTTTTGACTTAATCAGTGAAATTCCCAGGTGTGGCAGACTGACCCACTCACGCCAACCCAGGGTAATAAGTTCTGCTTGATTTGCTGATTGATGTGTCCTGTTGGCGCACATGGCAATAGGTCTCTAAAGGGATGAAATTTCGGCGCATCATAGATGATTTGCACCTAGGTATATATAAAAATAATCGGGTGACTTTGGATGCTGATATGACGTCTAACAGGTTAATAATGCGAGCTTCGCGGCTACTTTTTGACACGACTTTGCAACAAACAGAAAGTGCAGAATCCTATGGGGGCAATCATTGCTCCAGGGGATTATTCAATCCTGTTCAAGGATTATAGGACGGTGCTTTCGCGGAATGATCGAGGATATAGGGAGTACTGTAAATCTAGGTGTCGCTAGTCGAAACGCAAAATTTCATCGATACTCAGACCGTGGGCCTTGGCTATTTTGAACAGCTGCCAGAGTGAGACAATGGCTTGGGGATCCTGCTCCATTCTCTGATACTGGCGCAGAGATAACTCGTAGTCCGCCATATCTTCTTGCACTAGGTGGCCACTTTTTCGCAGCGAGACGATTCGCTTCTGCAGTTTTTCCTGTAACTGCAAGAATTCATCGTAATAAGCAGAGTCTGCATTTGGGCGTTGCATATCAGTTTGCTCAGATAACTATTGACCTGGGACGCCAAGGTTGGCATATTCGAAAACACAGCAACACGCCATGCCTGACGTCCTCCGTGACGAAATAACTGAATGTGAATCTGTAGACAGTGAAAACAATGGGGCTCTCTCAGAGAGAGTCAAAGGAGCTATTTAATCAGCGCACTCTTTCTGAGCGCAGATCCAAACACATTTAAAGAGTGCAATGCACAAGGAGTCAAAACCAGTGACAATTCAGCTACAAAAAAAACTGATAGCCATCAGCCTAATACTTGCCGGAACCCTAGCACTACTAGGTTGCGCAAATAACTCATCACAACCCAATTATGATCTGGATACCTATACCCTGGGGCGCAGTGCGGTATTCACCCAACGTGAGCTCATTAACGAACAGCTCAAAGATCCCGCCGAAGTCAATACCCAAGTCCGCGACACATTGTTGTATAACTACTGTGATCTGGTGGCACGGGATTCAATCTACGTATCCCAGGACAACCTTCCCCAACAGTGCAGGCCTCTCAGCCACGAACAGCAGCCCCTAGATAACAACCAACGCCAATGTGCCTATAACTACCATATCTGTATCAAGGCCTGCCCACTGCGCACTAATGATTGCCAACCCTGTATTGAGCGTGCCAAACGGTGCCTGGCGACTCCCTAGAAAAGCTCCCTAAAAAAGCTCACAAGAAAGGCCGCCTAACAACCTAACTCACCTATGCCGCGTCAGACCCGTAGGCATAAAATCCACCGCGCTTAAGGGCAGCCTTATAGGCTGGACGCTGCTGCATGCGCTGGCGATAGGCGGCGATATTCGGCAGGTTTTCTAAGGAATAGAGCAGTGGTGTAATCTCAACCACAAATGAGAGCTGAATATCGGCAGCAGAAAAACAGTTATCCACCAACCAGTCGACTCCCTGCAGTGAATTCTCTATATAGCCGAGATGACGCTGCAGCTCGTCACTGATCCGCGGTTGCAGTGATGCACCGGCGTCACCTAGGCGCGCCGTATACATCTTTAGCATCATCGGCAGCATCGCACTGCCCTCAGCATAGTGCAGCCACTGCAGGTACTGCTCATAGCTATCAGTGCCTGTTGTCGGCTGCAAACGGCCGGCGCCATAGTGGCGCACGATATAGTCAATGATCGCGCCGGACTCAATAATAGTTGCTTGGCCATCAGTCAAAACCGGAGACTTACCCAGAGGATGAACCTGTTCCAACTCCGCTGGTGCAAGATTGGTCACTGCATCGCGCTGATAAGTTTTTAATTGATACTCTAGGCCGAGTTCTTCGAGTAACCAGAGGATGCGTTGCGAGCGGGAATTATTTAAATGATGGACAGTCAACATAGCTGAGACTCTAGTAGGAAAGATTGGCTACTGCTCTTAGGGGCAGTTCATTGCGCTGGATAGCCAGCTGCAAAACCAGTATACCTAAAAACTGGCCAAGTAGAGTTGGGCCTGCTGCATATAACACCTAAAGCCAACTCAACAGCCTTGGGTCGCATCAAATAATTGTTCTCTGATATTAACCGCTGTAAGCTAGGGCCTCGTCTGAATCCGCTCTGAGATTATCTTGCCCAAAGCCTTTGTCTACCCAGCGTTGCGCTCAACTCGCAACAATTTTAAATGCCCCAGCTGCGATCAAGCTTTGATCCTCCAGGAGGATACGCAACCTCGCACTTACAGGTGTAACAATAAGCACAGCTTTGATCTGGCCCGCGAGGGTTATCTCAATCTGTTGTTGGCCCAGCACAAGCGCAGCCGCAATCCCGGAGACAGCGACGAGATGATTCGCAGCCGCCAGCGTTTTTTAAATGCCGGCTACTATCAGCCCTTATCCGACGCCATTGTGGCCGCCGTCAGCAAAGCCGCAAGCGGGCCTGAGCAGACAGTTTTAGATCTTGGCTGTGGTGAGGGCTACTATATGCAGCAGTTGCGTATAGCTTTTAATTTGAGAGCTTCTGATTTAAAAAAAGAACCAGCCAAGCTTAAACTGCTGGGCATGGATATCTCCAAATTCGCCGTGCGCCTAGCGGCAAAACGCAAGATGGATGCCCGTCTCGCAGTTGACAGTGTCTACAATATCCCGTTATTTGAAAATCGTGTCGACACGGCTATTTCAGTGTTTTCACCGATCAGTGTCGAAGAGACGGCCCGGGTACTTAAACCCGGTGGTCAGTTAATTATGGTGGGCCCGGGCACAGACCATTTGTCGGGACTCACATCCCTAATCTATGAGCAGTCCCTTCCCCATGGCGGCAATACGGCGAGTCTAGAAAAGGCGTCGCAATTTAACCTCCTAGAACAGATTGAAATCAAGCAGTCCATTGTAGTCAGCGGCAGCGATATTCTTGACCTGTTGAAGATGACGCCCTACTACTGGCACAGTCGTCCGGAGCAGCAAGAGATGCTGGCCGAGCTGGATAAACTAGAAACAGCTATTCACTTCTATATTAATATTTATCAGAATCAAACTGCTTAATAGAAACCGCCAATATAAACCCTTTTAAAAGCACCTAATATGAGCCCCGCAGAGCAACAGTTTCTAAGCCGCAACAAACTCCCAGAGAGCTACCTAATTAGTGCCGAGAAATGGTTTTCACCACTACTGGAGAAATATAAAACAACTCGGGATCGGCCATTAATTATTGGCATTAATGGCTCTCAGGGTTCTGGAAAATCGACTCTAGCTGACTATCTCTGCACCATGCTCAGTGAGCGTTACCAATTGCGTTGTGTCTCTCTATCACTGGATGATTTTTACCTGACAAAACTAGAGCGCCAGCAGTTGGCGCGTCAGGTACATCCGCTGCTGGAAACTCGTGGCGTCCCCGGCACCCACGACGTTCCTCTGGCCCTAGAGACCATTGCAAAGTTAGTCGATGGATCTGCAGAAACCCTTATTCCACGCTTCGATAAAAGCCAAGATGACCGAATGCCTGAAGCCCAGTGGGACCGCATTAACGGGGCTGTAGATATTATTGTCTTTGAAGGCTGGTGTGTCGGTGCTCGGGCCCAGACTGAGGAGCAATTAGTTGAGCCGCTAAATGCTCTTGAGGCGGAACAGGATGCAGACCGCCTCTGGCGTACCAGTGTCAATCAAACCTTGGCTGGGGAATACCAGACGCTGTTTGGTCTGCTCGATGAGTTAATTATGTTGCAGGCGCCCTCTTTTGAAACCGTGTATAACTGGCGTCTTGAACAGGAAGAAAAGATGATTGCACGCCTAGGTAAGTCAACCAGTGATGGGCATCATGGCATTATGTCAGCCAGTCAGATAAGCGAGTTTATCGCCCACTATCAGCGTATTACCGAGCACAGCCTAAGGGAAATGCCTGAGCGCGCAGATCATCTATATAAGTTGGACAGTCAACGACAGATCATTGGCTACCTGTACAAATAGTGTGCCGGCCAACTAAGCGCTTAAACGATTAAGCCGCCACATTGGCAAACTGGCTAACCACTGTGAGCAGTTGTCGGCAGGTTATCTGCCCGACTAATTTGCCCTTATCCACAACCGGAAGGCGACGGTGTCCCTGCTTGATCATAAAGTCTGCCACATCCACTACATCCGCATGCAACTTACAGGAGTCCACCTCTTCGGTCATATAATCGCGGACACTGCCTATATCACTATTGTTGTTATAGCTGGCATTGAGAATAGCTCTGAGACAATCTAGCTCTGACAGCACACCTAGCAGTGTACTCTGCTCATCCACCACGCAGACACCGGACACTTTGTGCTCAACAATTAGTTCGATGGCATCAAAGACATTATCAGTTGCAGATACACTTAACGGGTTGCGCGACATGTAGTCGCTTAAATCAACAGAACGCAGCATAAAATTCCCCTTAATAAACCGCTTAATCGACCTCTTAATATTCCTAATAGTAAACCTTTTAGCCAATCTTTTAGCAAATCTATTAGCAAACCATAATTTATATTCTAGCCTGAATATACAGTCTTAGTGTAATTTTGTCCTTAGCGGGATTTTTCACTGGGGCACAAAAAAGGCCTCCAAGAGGAGGCCTTCTTATGCTCGGTACAACTTATCCCTTAGGCATCAAAGGCATGACGCAAAACGATAGTTTCGATTCGGTCAGGACCGGTTGAAACCACATCCACTGGGGCACCAATCAGCTCTTCGATACGAGTGATATAGGCACGGGCAGCAGCTGGCAAAGCATCAATATTTTGCGCACCTACAGTGACATCAGTCCAGCCCGGCATGGTTTCATAGACTGGTGTGATCGCCTCAAAGTCATCGGCATGAGTAGGAATACCCGCATCACTGCCATCGCTGTGAATATAACCAACACAGATATTAATTTCTTCTAAACCGTCCAACACATCGAGCTTAGTCAGACAGATGCCTGAGATACTATTGATCAGCACTGCCTGGCGCAGAGCAACTGCGTCAAACCAACCACAGCGGCGTTCACGACCAGTGGTAGTGCCAAACTCGTGGCCTTTTTCACCCAGGTAGGCGCCGATTTCACAGTGCAGTTCGGTGGGGAATGGGCCAGATCCAACTCTAGTGGTGTAGGCCTTGGTAATACCCAAAATATAATCTAAGTACAGTGGACCAAAACCCGTTCCGGTAGCCGCGCCGCCAGCCGTGGTGTTGGAGGACGTAACATAGGGATAAGTGCCATGATCTATATCCAGCAGTGAACCCTGGGCGCCTTCAAAGAGAATGTCGGCACCGGCTTCACGGGCGTCGTGCAAAATCTTGGTGACATCGCCTTTCATCGGCAGCAGTGCTGCAGCCCAAGCTTGCGCATCAGCAAGAGTGGCGTCGTAGTCCACTGGATCGACTTTGTAGTATTCAGTCAGAGCAAAGTTATGGTAATCAACAACCTCTTTTAACTTCACCGCAAAGCGCTCCATATTGGCCAGATCACCGAGACGCAGTGCACGACGAGCCACCTTGTCTTCATAGGCGGGGCCTATACCTCGGCCAGTGGTGCCAATCTTAGCGTTGCCACGAGCGGCTTCGCGAGCCTGATCCAAAGCAATATGGTAGCTGAGGATTAACGGACAAGAGCCTGAAACTTTAAGGCGGTCACGGACCTCAATGCCGCGCTCTTCAAGCATGGTGATTTCTTTTAGAAGGGCGTCTGGCGCCACAACAACGCCATTGCCAATCACGCAAGTGACGTGAGGGCGCAAGATACCGGAGGGTATAAGGTGCAGTGCAGTTTTCTTACCATCGATAACCAGTGTATGACCGGCGTTGTGACCCCCTTGAAAACGTGCCACCACTGTTGCTTTATCAGTTAATAAATCAACGATCTTACCCTTGCCTTCGTCCCCCCATTGGGAACCAAGAATAACGACATTTCTACCCATAATAATGCTTGCTCGTAAAGATAATGATTAGGCTGCCTAAAATTTTTAAACGTTAGGACAGCTTTTGAATAATCCAAGAACCGTTCTGCTCCACTAGAGCGCGGTCACAATTTAGTTCGCTGTAGTCAACCAGTTGCCCGGCAAAACCCTGCACAACTCGCTCACCCTGTGATCGCAAAGCTGCGATCTCAGTTGCCACTGCCGGGTCGCTGCTATGGGCGACAAAGATACCCAACTTAGCGATTTGTTTAGTGGCACTTTGACTGACCAGAGATTTTAGGTTGCAGGCAAATCCGGTGGCCGGACGCGGGCGGCCAAAGGCCTCACCTACGTGATCATAGCGCCCACCATTACCCAGCGCCTTGCCATACCCCTGAACATAGGCGGCAAACACCACCCCTGTGTGATAGTGGTAGCCAGGCAGTTCGCCAAGATCCAGATAGACGGTGACATTGCGCTCGGCAATCGCCGCGACAATTTCTTCCAACTGCGCCACTGCGGCCAATACGGCTGCTGGTGCCCCAGCTAATTTCTCACGGGCAGCTGCCAACACTTCGACACTGCCAGCCAGGCTTGGCAATACATTTAACCAACCGGCCAACTGCGGATCGCTGATATTGGACTCAATCCACTGAGCTAATTCTCGAGCGGCTTTGCGCTGAACTAAATCAAACAGCTGAGCTTCGCTGTCGGCACTGAGGCCAGCATCGGCCAAGAGACCACGGAAGATATCCACATGGCCTAAATCCAGATGCACGTTTTCAACACCAGCGCTGCTGATGCTCTCTAATAAGAGTTCGATAACTTCTATATCTGCGGCCACTGTGGCTTCACCAAATAACTCGACACCAATGGAGATCGGCGTGCGTGACTCCAGCGGACCACGGGGGCGAGTATGTAAAACCGTACCTGCGTAACAGAGTCGGCTGGGGCCTTCGCGACGCAGACTGTGGGCATCCATTCTCGCGGTTTGCGGTGTGATGTCGGCACGAATGCCCATCATGCGACCACTTAACTGATCGGTGATACGGAAGGTCATCAGATCTAAATCGGAGCCGGAACCGCTGAGTAGCGAATCGGTAAACTCGACCATGGGCGGGATCACCAGGTCATAGCCCCAACAGTTGTAGATATCGAGAAGCTGACGTCGCAGATGCTCGACAACCTGAGCGCGCTCCGGAAGCACCTCATCGACACCGTCTGGCAATAACCAACGATCTGCAATTGTCATGAATCTTTTTCAACCTCTAGCTTTGAAACGTTTTTACTCTAAATTAACACTTAGGTATAAGCGAGCTAACTCAGCGCAAGAAAAATAGGGCTATGGCACCAATCGCCATACTTAAAAAGCCGATACGGCGCATTTGGCTATCATCGACTGTGGCTATCACCTCGACCATACCGCGCCATCTCGATGGAGACAGAAAGGGAATAATTCCCTCCAACACCAACATCAAGCAAATTGCTGTACCTATATCTTTAAGCATAATTATGACAACCCGCTATAAATCTCACCTAAATAGGCACCAAATCGGCACAAAAAAACCGGGACAAACCCGGTTTTGAGATTTTAGCAAAGTCACCATCAATGTGGCAGGAGTTTTTACGCTAATTAGATTTTAAAGCCATAAACAGTCTAACTAGCGTAAAAAACATCCAACCGGCACAGGACCGATTATTTGCCGTCTTGGTTTTGCAAGTACTTAAAGAAGTCACTGTCCGGTGCCACAAGCATCACGTCACCCTTATTGGAAAACGAGTTCTTGTAAGCATTGAGACTGCGCACAAAGGAGTAGAACTCCGGATCCTGCTGATAGGCTTCGGCATATATGCCTGCTGCTTCAGCATCTCCAGTACCGCGCAGCTGTTCCGCATCACGATAGGCGTTGGCCAGCTCAATGGTGCGTTCACGATCTGCAGAGGCACGAATCCGCTCAGCTTTTTCCTTACCAGTGGAACGCAATTCCGTCGCCTCTTTCTCTCGCTCAGCGGTCATACGTCTAAATACCTGGCTGCTCACTTCCTGAGGAAGGTCAATTCGCTTAACCCGCACATCCACGACTTCAATACCCAGACTGCCGAGTACTGACTCATTGAGATCAGAAGTAATATCTTCCATCAGCGCATCGCGCTCACCGGAGACCACCTCATGGAGAGTACGAGTACCAAACTGGTTGCGCAGTCCGTTGTTGACACGATTGGCCAGACGGTTGCGCGCCACAGTCTCAACGCCACCAGTGGCCTTGTAGTACGTCTCAACATTGGCAATGCGCCACTTGGCATAGGAGTCAACGATCAAACGTTTCTTCTCAACAGTGAAGAAACTGGCTGGCTGCGCATCTACGGTCAACACTCGCGCATCAAACAGACGGACATCATCTGCGAAAGGCAGTTTGACGTGCAGGCCCGGCTGAATATCCGCCTCAATCAAACGTCCAAAGCGCAACTTTACACCGCGTTCGGTTTCGCTAACCACATAGAGTGTGCTGCTGGCCACGACCAGCAAAAGAGCGAAGACCATTACCGACTTTAATAAATTGCTCATCGTCTTCTCTCCATAGATGTGGGCTCGACGTTACGCTGCAACTTCTCAAGCACTTGGTTAGTAATTCGATCAATCATTTGGCCATTGCCTTCATCGGATCTAAGCTTCGACTGAGTGCCCTGTTGAATCAACTTATCCAATGGCAGATAGAGCATATTATTGCCACTCTCAGTGTCCACCAGAATCTTAGTGCTGTTCATCATGACGTTCTCAACCGCGTCTATATAGAGACGATCGCGAGTCACCTTTGGCGCTTTGGCGTACTCTATATACAGGTTAGTAAAGCGCTGAGCTTCACCCTCTGCCTTCGAGACTACCTGAGACTTATAAGCACCGGCCTCTTCACGCATACGCTGAGCGGCACCACGAGCTTCAGGAATAATACCGTTGGAATAGGACTGGGCTTCGTTGACCAAGCGCTCCAAATCTTCCCGGGCCTTGATCACGTCATCGTAGGCAGACTTGACCTCGTTCGGTGGTCGCGCCTCTTCGATGTTGATCTTCACCACGTTGATTCCGCTTCTATAGTTGTTGAGCAAAATCTGTAGCTTTTCAGCGGTCGAAATAGCAATCTGTTCACGGCCAGTGGAGATAACCCCATCTAAACCTGTGCTGCCGACCACATGGCGCAGGGCGCTGTCAGTGGCATGTTTGAGACTGGTCTCTGGATCGCGAATATTGAGTACAAAAGCCTTGGCATCTTCGATGTTGTACTGGACAGTCAGGGATATCTCGACAATATTTTCATCCTGAGTCAGCATCAAACCGCGAGCGGAGTACTGCCGCTCTTCGGTCACACGCACAGTGTAAACCTTATCGATTAGTTTGGGATTCCACTGCAGGCCAGAACCCAGCGTGTCGTGGTATTTGCCCAGACGCAAGACAACTGCCTGCTCTTTCTCATCCACCTGGTAGAAACCCATGAGTCCCCAGAGTACCAGAAGTACTATGGCCACTACTGGAAGTAAACTTTTGCCATCAGGGCCGCCAGATCCATTTGATCCACCGCCGAAACTGCTGAATTTTTTCTTCAGTTGATTGAGCGCTTCATCGAGATCTGGCGGGCCATCATTGCCGCGCTTTCCACCCCAAGGGTCCTTGCCACCACCCGGTTCATTCCAGGCCATAAGTATTCTCCAAATTAAGTAATTGTCTTACCGGCGTCTAAACTATTTTAGCGCCGGCATAATTCTAAAGCCTTTGGCTTCAACTAGCTACAGTGTGGCCAAATCGTCTAAATCCATCCCTGAACTCTTAATCAAGCGCAAGAAGTCGATCTCCGCAAGCTTGACCTCTAGGTTGATCCAACCGTTTTCATCCACCTGCTCATCTAATACGGCTTTATGGCTATAAAGGGATGCACGCAGAGCCCCCTGATCCGGCTTTAGACGCAGGGTTTTGTGGACAAACTGTCCTGGCAAACGCTCTGCAACCGCCTGCAGTAATAAATCTAGGCCATCATTATTCAGTGCCGACAGCCAAACTGCCACTGGCTGACCCTCGGCATTGCGATCAATCCGAGCGCTAAAGTCCTCGAGCAGATCAACCTTGTTGTAGACCATTAGGGTCGGCAATTTATGGGCATCAATTTCTTTAAGTACTTCTTCAACGCGCTTGATATTGGTAGCGCGATCTTCCGCCGCTGCATCAACAACATGCAAAAGCAATGTTGCGTTAGCCGCTTCTTCTAAGGTGGCGCGAAAGGCATCCACCAAGCGGTGGGGTAAATGACTGATAAAGCCCACGGTGTCGGCAAACACCACCTGGCCCTGCTCCGGAACTTCAAGCTTGCGCATGGTCGGATCAAGAGTGGCAAATAATTGGTTGGCGACAAACACATCGGACTGAGTGAGGTTATTAAACAACGTAGACTTGCCGGCGTTGGTATAGCCTACTAATGAAACTGCAGGCACCTCTGCTCGGACTCTGGCACGACGTCCCTGAGCACGCTGTTTTCGCACTTTTAACAGACGACCCTGAATCGATTTAATGCGATCCCGGACCATGCGGCGATCAGATTCCAGCTGAGTTTCACCGGGACCACGCATACCTATGCCGCCCCGTTGACGCTCCAAATGCGTCCAACCGCGCACCAGTCGTGTCGACAGATGCTGCAGCTGGGCCAGTTCCACTTGCAACTTGCCCTCGTGGGTTCGCGCCCGCTGGGCAAAGATATCGAGAATCAGACCGGTACGATCGAGCACCCGACACTTGAGTTCGGCTTCAATATTGCGCTCTTGGCTGGGGGATAGATTGTGATTAAAGATAACCAGTTCGGCACAGTGGCTATTAACCGCCGCTGCAATTTCTTCGAGCTTGCCGGTGCCGACAAATAACTTAGCGTGGGGGGCGGAGCGGGAGCCAGTGATAAATTCCACTGGATCGCCGCCCGCAGATAGGACTAATTCTTCAAACTCTCTCGGGTCTTCAGGTTCGGACTCACTCTGCAGTTTAAGGTGAACAAGAATCGCGCGCTCCCCAAATTCAGGACGTTCAAAAAATAATGTCACTCTAGTTAGTAGTCATCAGCGTAGTTTCCGCCGTCATTATCAAAGCCGCCCTGAGCAGCAGTTCCCGCTGCGCCAGCAGTCGGCAATTTAACTACACGTGAAGGAACAATTGTAGATATAGCGTGCTTGTAGACCATTTGGCTAACAGTGTTTTTTAGCAGCACTACAAACTGATCGAATGATTCTACCTGTCCCTGTAGTTTGATTCCGTTGACCAAAAAGATCGATACCGGGATGCGTTCTTTCCTTAACACATTAAGAAAAGGGTCTTGTAAGTTATGCCCTTTTGACATTTATACTTCTCCTTATTAATAAAATAAAGCCGCTATTCCAGCAGCAAAAATGCAAGTCAAACTTGACCTGCAACTAAATCAACAACATTGGCCGTCAATCTCTCATTAACTTTCCATGTTCCCTGAGTATATGGGCGCTGCGGGCAGTTTTTTCAAGGCCAATTGACAAATATTATTGACCGACAGTAGTTCCGTCTCATTATCCACCTGTATTTCGCAGCTGGCGGGCCAGTTTCTCAGCCAGGTAATCTGCCGCTTCGCCAGCTGGCGGGTTGCAATAATACCTTTTTCAACCGCCTCATCTAAGCTGCACTGTCCCTGCAAGTGCTGCCACAGCTGACGATAGCCGACTGAACGGATCGCCGGCAGGTCTTCATGGAGATCGCCGCGCTGAAAAAGCCTGCGGACTTCCGCCTCAAACCCAGATTCCATCATTCTACGGAATCGAAGGTCTATACGATTATGAATGAGCTTCCGATTATTTGGTAGCAAAGCAATTTGCTTAATCGCGTAAGCTTCGGCAACACCACCAACATTTGGTTCACTGCGCAGTACCGACATAGGGACACCGCTGATTCTATACACTTCCAGCGCTCGCTGAATACGCTGAGAGTGATTGGGGTGCAAACTGGCTGCGCTCTCGGGATCCACAGCACGCAGTTGCTCGTGCACCGAAGCCCAGCCAAAGTCATCGGCGTGCTTGAGTATCTCGGCGCGAATATCGGCGTCAGCTGGCGGCATATCCGAGAGCCCTTCAAGTAGCGCTTTAAAATAGAGCATGGTGCCACCAACCAATAATGGGATCTTACCTCTGCTGCTAATCTCGGCCATCTCGCGGGTCGCATCGGCAATAAAATCCGCCGCCGAATAGCTTTCCAAAGGATCTAGGATATCAATTAGGCGATGGGGAGCCGCTGCAAGAGTTGCCTTATCCGGCTTGGCGCTGCCAATATCTAGCTGTCGATATATCTGCGCCGAGTCCACATTAATCAGTTCAACCGGCAGATGCGCCTGCAAGGCTATGGCTAAATCGGTCTTGCCACTGGCGGTGGGCCCCATAACGAAGATCGCGGATGGCCGCTCTGTGCTTGCCACGCGATTAGCGCCCTCTTAAAAACAGCTTATCCAGCTGATCTAAGGTCAGCTGGGACCAAGTGGGTCGCCCGTGGTTACACTGGCCGCTGCGCTCAGTGGCTTCCATATCCCGCAGCAGTGCATTCATTTCCGGAATGCTTAACTTGCGATTGGCGCGCACTGAACCATGGCAGGCCATAGTGGAGAGAATTTCATTGATATGGTCTCGAATGCGTTCGGAGTTACCGTGCTCGAGTAGGTCCGAGAGAACATCGCGCAATAGCGCCTCAACTTCTGAGCCGCGAAGTATCGCCGGAATTTCTCTGACAATCACACTCTCTGCAGCGGCCCGCTCAACCACAAAGCCAAGCTTGGCAAAGACGTCATTGTGCTGTTCAGCAGCATCCGCCTCCCGCTGACTGACGGCGAGACTTTCTGGCACCAGCAGGGGTTGAGAAATTAACCCCTGGTCATCAAACGCGCCTTTCATGCGCTCATAGGTAATTCGCTCATGTGCCGCGTGCATATCGACAATAATTAAACCCTCGCGGTTTTCGGCGAGAATATAGATGCCTTTTAGTTGAGCAATGGCGTAACCCAGAGGCGGTATATCCTGCTGATCGCCCAGAGGGCCCGCTGATTCAGGTAGATTGATACCGCTAGTGGAGTAGAGACTCTGATAGTTTTGCATTGACCCAGCGGAACCCGATATGGCCCCAGATGAGCTACTGCCAAAATTGGGCGACGAAGAAAACTGCATTGCCGGCTGGGACTGAGGTGCCGCCTGCCAGTTGGGACCAGGCTGATTGACCATGCCAGGAAATTGTTCACCACCTTGAGCAAATTCACCAGGAGCGTTTGACTGCAAATGATCCTGAGGTCGGTCCTCAGCCAGCGCTTTCTTTAAGGTGCTTGAGATAAAGCTGTGAATTGAACCGCTCTCGCGAAAGCGTACTTCATGCTTGGTGGGATGCACATTGACGTCCACATCCGCTGGTGTAATCTCAAGAAATAGAACAAAGGCGGGATGGCGGCCATGATAGAGCACATCCTGATAGGCCTGACGCACGGCATGGGAAACCACTTTGTCACGAATACAGCGACCATTGACAAAAAAGTGCTGCAGATCCGCCTGACTGCGTGAAAACGTCGGCAGACCAATCCAGCCCCAAAGACGCAAGCCAGGGCGCGTATTGTCCACATATAACGCCTGCTCCATAAAGGTGCTGCCGCAAATATCGGCAACGCGCTTTTCCTGCTCTAACTGAGTCTTGGCGGGTCTCAAACTGAGTTGGGCACGCTGATTGTGGCGCAGGTTAAAGGCCACATCAAAACGGCTCAGAGCGAGCTTTTTAATACTGTCGTCGATGCGGTTATATTCGGTTTTTTCCGTGCGCAAAAATTTGCGTCGCGCCGGGGTATTAAAAAACAGATCCCGCACTTCGACACTGGTCCCTTGAGGATGGGAGGCGGGAGTCACTTCCACCTGCATATCGCGGCCTTCGGAAATTGCTTTCCAAGCGCTGCTGCCACCATTGTTAGAGGTCAAGCTAAGGCGTGATACCGAGGCTATACTGGCCAGGGCTTCGCCGCGAAAACCCAGGGTAGCCACAGCTTCAAGATCTTCGAGATCATCAATTTTACTGGTTGCATGACGACTGAGGGCTAAAGCCAAGTCGTCATGAGCAATGCCGCCGCCATCATCGCGAATACGAATCAACTTGACCCCGCCCTGCTCAATATCGATCTCAATGCTCTGGGCACCGGCATCGAGACTATTTTCCACCAATTCTTTAAGCACTGAAGCCGGACGCTCCACCACTTCACCAGCCGCAATCTGATTGGCTAGCTGCGGGCTGAGAATTTTAATGACGGACATAAGCGGTGGCCTTTCTTTGGCATGTTAGCGGCGTTTTAAAATGAAATCAGAGTTAAGTCTGCAGCGATCTTCGCGAATTTTAGCCTGCGGGGATCATGATTTTCTGGCCGACTTTAATGGTACTGGAGCGCATTTTATTATAGCTCAGTATACGATTAACCGAAGTATTATAGCGCTGAGCTATAGCGGACAAAGTATCGCCGCGAGCAATCACATAGCTGCGCGCTTTGGTGTTTTTGGCTGCCGCAATAGCAGTGCCAGCTGGCGGATGATCAGTAAAATAACTTACCAGGCCAGTGTAGATAGCCTGTGCCATTTTTTGCTGGTAGGTGGTGTTGCTGAGGCGGCTGGCCTCAGTGGGGTTAGAAATAAAGCCGGTCTCAATTAACAGCGAGGGAATATCCGGTGATTTAAGCACCAGAAAACCCGCCTGCTCGACCTTCTTTTTATGCAGACGCGCCACACCGCCCATATTCTTCAGCACATAGCTGCCAGCGTCTAAACTGCTGCTCAGGGTCGCGGTCATGGATAGATCAAGCAATACTTCCGCCAGAGCATCGTCTTTATCATCGAGGCTCAGTGAGCCAGCACCACCAATTAGATCGGCACGGTTTTCCTTGCCCGCCAAATAGCGCGCGGCTTCACTGGTAGCCCCGCGAGTAGAAAGCGCATAGACAGAGGCACCATTGGCTTTAGGGTTAGTAAACGCATCAGCATGAATAGAGATAAAGAAATCAGCACGTTTATCGTGGGCTATAGCGGTGCGCTTGCGATGGGCCAAATAATAGTCACCGGTGCGCACCAGTTCGCCAGTAAAGTAAGTATCCTGATCAAACAGCCGTTCGATACGCTTAGCAATCTGCAGCGCCACCACTTTTTCGCGAACCTTTTTCGGCCCCAGTGCGCCTGGATCTTCACCGCCATGTCCGGCATCGATGGCGATAACAATTTTCCGGTTATCCACCGGCACGACTTTACTAACCGACTTGCTGCTGCGAATTTTATTGTCATAAATATCGACAACCAACCTATCGCCGTACTGCTCATAGGCTTTTAAGGTAAAGCTTTTTACCGTCACTGGCTCTTTAAGATCAAACACCAAGCGCAGATCGGCACTGCCCCGCAAGCCTGAACGCATGGCGGCGATCGGCGTAGAGGTAACTTCAAGACTATCTAGGGTGGTTTTCAGCGTGCTGTCTTGGATATCTATAACCAGACGGCTGGGGTTATCAAGGGTAAAGACTTTATGCTCAACCGGACCGCTGAGATCCAGTACCAAACGAGTGTTATCCGGCGCCCGCCAGAGCCTTACACTGTCCACCTCAGCAGCATAGCTGGGGCTGATCCAAAGCACTGCTAAGCTCGCAATAAAACTGGCTGCGAGAGCACTGCGTTTAAATATTGAAGTGCTTTTAATCTGCACTGTTAACCCCAGTTGTTTCTCGATTGAGCTGAGAAAGTATTTTTTTGGCCTGTTCTGACTGTCCACTCAGAGTCAGTTTGCGCCCCTCGTGTAGCTGAACGATCTCAATCAACATGTCGGCTTCAGGTAAAAAGCCAGCACCCCGCTCGGGCCATTCTACCAAGCACAGCCGCGACTCCACCAGATAATCTCGAAAACCCATATATTCAAGCTCTTCCGGGTCCTGCAGTCGGTAGAAGTCAAAGTGGCAAACCTGTCCCATCTCCAGCTCATAGGGCTCCACCAAAGTATAGGTGGGACTTTTCACCGCGCCAACATGACCGAGACCGATTAACAGGCCGCGGCTAAGAGTGGTCTTGCCAGCGCCCAGATCACCTTGCAGGGCAATTAGTAGAGCCGGTTCTGCCATCTTTTCTGGAGACACATTCCCAAGAGTCTGATCAAGTGCCCAGCTAATCGCCGCCGCAATGCGATTGCCAAACTGCAACATCGCCGCTTCGTCGATCAGTTCCAGAGTTATGGATTGAGTATCTCTCTCAGTCACCAGGCTATATTCTCATCTTCTTGTGGTCTTTTTTATCGTCGTTTTAGCTGAGCTCGCCATTTAAAAGCTTGCGTAGATAGGCCAGCAAATCTGTTGCCGTTAATCCGCGTATACCCTGCTCTTCCACGGCCATATCGGCGGCAGCTGAGTGCAGACAACAACCCAACTGCGCAGATAGCTTCGGCTTGAGCCCCTGAGCTAACAGCGCACCGATAATACCCGAGAGAACATCGCCCATTCCGCCCGTGGCCATACCCGGATTACCATAGGGACAAACTGAGACAACCTCGTCCCCGGGAGCTGCGATTAAAGTACCTGCGCCTTTTAATAAAACCACAGCATTGTATTTTTCTTGCAGCTGCCGCACGGCGGCAAAGCGATCTGCCTGTACCTGGTCAACACTGATATTTAACAGTCGCGCTGCCTCGGCTGGATGAGGGGTCATAATCCAGCCACTGCCATCGGGCTGAGATACAACTCGCCCCTCGGCAATAATATTCAGTGCATCGGCATCCACCACCATAGGCAAACCTGTGGCTACAGCTTTTTGCAGTAACTGTTCAGACCAGGGCGAGCGACCCAGGCCGGGACCAACAATTAATACTGATGGCTTGGCCAATAATGGTTCTAATTCTTGCCCTGAGACAATCCCACTGACCATAATTTCCGGTTGGCGTGCCAGCGCACCAGCAACATGGGCTGGTCGGGTGGCCATACTAACCAGTCCAGATCCTGTGCGCAGAGCTGATTCAGCAGCCATCATGGCCGCGCCACCAAAGCCGTGATCACCGCCAATAACCATACTGTGACCAAACTGGTTTTTGTATGCATCCAGGTCTCTTGTGGGTAGATTTTCAATCAACTCATTGATATCCATAAGCTGTGCCGAAGCAGCAACCTGCTGAAAGATCTCTTCGTCCACATCTAGGGAGTGATAAATCACTTCACC
>JAFMBU010000119.1 GCA_017858295.1 Porticoccaceae bacterium
GGAGCAGTAAGCGATGGAGAATGAGCCCTCAGCCCGACCCAATGAAAGCTATGGCCTAATAGGCTGGTTCACCAAAAACCCAGTGGCCGCAAACCTGTTGATGGTTTTAGTGATCAGTACAGGGTTAATCTCTGCCCTCAATATCAGTAAAAATATGTTCCCCGTCGGTGATCTTGATCAGATCTCAATTTCAGCGGTGTATCCAGGTGCGGCCCCGATCGAAGTTGAGAAGGGCGTAATTCTGCCCATGGAGGCTGCACTTCAGGGTCTTAAGGGAATTAAAAAAATCAATTCAACCGCAGGCCGTGATATGGCCAGTATCAATCTTGAAATAGAAAGTAATGAAGATATTCAAGAGGTTATGGCGCAGGTTGAAAATCGTATTGATAGCATTGTTAATTTTCCCGATGATCTAGAGCGGCCGACAGTGAGTCGTGCCACCATGGACGAAGCTCGCTGGGTAATGGGTGTGGCTGTCTATGGCGATATGGATGAGCGCACACGCAAGACTCTGGGTCAGGAGATGCGCGATGAAATGCTGTTATTGCCCGAGATAAAAAGCATTACTCTCTGGGGTGTGGATCCCTATGAAATTTCTATCGAGGTACAGGAGGACCGCCTCCGTGAATACAATCTGACCCTCAATGAGGTGGCTCAGGTATTGCGCAGTTCCTCTCTGGATTTGCCCGCTGGAATGATTCGAACCTCTGAGGGCAATGTACTGGTGCGCACCCAGGGAAAGGCTTACACAGGTGAGAGTTTTGCTCGGCTAGTGGTGCGCAGTCAGCCTGATGGGACAAAGCTATTGCTCAGTGATGTGGCGACGATTAAAGATGGTTTTGCCGAGTCTAATATGCTGGTGCGCTTTGATCGCCAGAATGCCTTTAACCTGGGTGTGTTCGCCGTGGATGATCAGGATATTCTGACCATCAGCAAACAGGTTAAGCAGTATATCCAGGCTAAGGGTGAAACCCTTCCTGAGGGATTGCAGATAAGTGAGTTCTTTGACACCTCATTTCACCTCAGTGGCCGGCTAAATATGATGCTTGAAAATCTCGCTTTGGGTGCAGTATTGGTAGCGATTATTTTGGGGTTGTTTTTGAATTTGCATGTGGCTGGTTGGGTGATGCTTGGAATACCAGTGAGCTTTCTCGGGGCCTTTTGGCTAATGCCGATCAACCCCTATCCTGTGGATATTAATGTACTGAGTCTATTCGCCTTTATTATGGTGCTGGGCTTGGTAGTGGACGATGCCATTGTGATTGGCGAGAGTATTTTCAGTCAGGCGAAAAAGGAATTTAAGGCGAAGTCTGCTGGGTCTGTTGAAGGTGATAGTCAGGACACTGCCTATAAAGCTTCGGTGGCAACCGTGATTGCCGGTGCCAAAAAGGTGGCTACTCCTTCGACCATAGGCGTGTTGACAACCATGGCGGCTTTTGCGCCGATATTATTTGTCGGCGGTGCTGCTGGGCCTTTCTTTGAAGCCATTGCTGTAGTGGTCATTCTCTGTCTGTTGTTTTCCCTGATTGAATCAAAGCTGATACTGCCCGCGCATTTAGTTGGGCTGGAGCTGGGTAAGGCGACTAAACCGCGAATGGCCACTATTGAACGCTGGCAGCGCCATATAGGCGACGGACTCAGTCAGTTTGTCGAGCATCGCTATATTCCCTTTTTAAAACGCTGCCTAGATTATCGCTATGCAACCCTGGCAGGTTTCTTGGCACTGCTGATTATTTCAATCAGCGCGGTGAATAGCGGCATAGCACGATTTGAATTCTTTCCCAATGTGCCCGGTGATGGTGTGCAGGCGCAAATTATTATGCAAGACGGCGCATCAATGGAAAATTTACAGGAGACCTTGACTCGTGTGGAAGCCGCGGCCTATGAGGTTGATGCGGAGTATCGCAGCAGCCACCCAGGCAGTAAGGGATTGATAGAGCATATTGTTTTTTATACTGAGTCGGATGTGCAGGCTATGTTTATGCTCTCCTTGACCCATTCCGAAGATCGTAGTCTCGACGGTTTTGAAATTGAAAAGCTCTGGCGGGATAAGGTTGGCAACTTACCCAATGTCCGCAAGCAGCGTTATTACGCTGGCACCAATGCCGGTGGCGGTGCAAAAATCAACTTGACTCTGTCAGGCTCAGATCCAGAGCAGTTAACCTTGGCTGGAGCTGCCTTGGCGGAAAAGCTTGGGGAGTACAACGGTGTCTTTGATATTTACAACTCCCAGGGCGCTGGCAGCCGCGAAATTCTAATTGGCCTTAAGCCTAATGCCAGTCAATTGGGTATTAGTCTCGGGGATATAGCGCGTCAGGTACGTCAGGCGTTTTATGGCGAAGAAGTGCAGCGCCTGCAGCGCGGTGCCGATACCTTAAAGGTTATGGTGCGCTACCCCATTGAAGAGCGCAGTTCTATTGCTACCCTTGAAAATATGCATATCCGCACCGCCAGCGGCCAAGTTATAGCTATTGGCGAGGTGGCGGATATTCGCTTGGGTCTCGGTCTGACAGCCATATCGCGAATAGATCGGCAACGCACTGTGACTATTAGCGCTGATGTGGATTCGAGCAAAGCGCAAAGTGGCGCGGTAATAGCAGATCTAACCACGGAGTTTATTCCTCAATTGTTAGCGCGCTATTCAGGGGTTAAGTTTGGTTTAGGGGGTGCTAGTCAGGAAGAGCAAACTCTAATGAAACGTATGATTTTGGGTTTTGTGGCCTCGCTGTTTCTGATTTATGCACTGCTGGCAGTACCATTAAAATCCTATGTGCAGCCCCTAGTGATTATGGCTGTGATTCCCTTTGGCTTTATTGGTGCTGTGGTCGGGCATATTATTTTTGATGTATCCATCAGCATGCTATCGATCTTTGGCTTGGTTGCTCTGGCTGGGGTAGTGGTGAACGACAGTTTGATACTGGTGGAATTTGTTAATCGGGGTCGTGCCGACAAACTGAGTATTGATGACTCACTTATGGGTGCTGGCAGGCAGCGTTTTAGAGCGATTTTACTCACCACCATGACTACCTTTGTGGGGCTGTTGCCGATGTTATTTGAAACCAGCACCCAGGCGCAGTTTGTGATTCCCATGGCACTCTCCCTGAGTTTTGGTATTGTCTTTGCTACCACTATTACGCTGATTTTGATTCCCTGTCTCTATCGGGTTATCTACGATTTGCGTGATTCGAAGCGCTTTGTTGAGCCTCGGTTAGCGGCTGATTAATCTGCCTATCCAAGCTATTTGAAAAGCCTGCACAACGCGGGCTTTGTCGCTACAATACGCGGCTGAATACTATCTTGGAGAAAGCCGTGGCGCTTCGCTTTATCGAATCCTCAAAGTTGCCCACTCGCTGGGGCACTTTTGATATCCATGGTTTTGAAGATCCCTTTAAAGGCAAAGAGCATATCGCTATTAGTATGGGCGACTGTGCCAGCGATGAGCCTCTGTTAATTCGAATTCACTCGGAATGCCTGACTGGTGATGCCTTGGGCAGCCTCCGCTGTGACTGCGGCGAACAGTTGCAGGAAGCGATGAAACGCATCTCTGAAAAGGGTCGCGGTGCGATTCTCTATCTGCGCCAAGAGGGTCGAGGTATTGGCCTAGTGAATAAAATTCGCGCTTACAATCTTCAGGACCAGGGTGCTGACACGGTGGAAGCTAACGAGCGTTTGGGCTTTGGTGCTGATATGCGTGATTATTCTATCTGTGCCTCAATGCTCGAACATCTGGGTGCCACGGAAGTCAGGTTGATGACCAATAACCCGCGGAAAATTGACGCGCTTAGAGCTCTGGGTATTAATGTGGTTGAGCGGGAGCCAATTCAGGCTAATAGCAATCCCCACAATGTTCAGTATCTGTCTACCAAGGCGGGCAAATTAGGCCATATGTTTAAGGACGAAAAATGAGTCTGGCAAAACGTATTATTCCCTGTCTCGATGTGGATAAAGGTCGTGTTGTAAAAGGCGTGCAGTTTGTCGATATTCGCGATGCTGGGGACCCTGTAGAAGTGGCCCGTCGTTACAATGAGCAGGGTGCTGATGAAATTACTTTTCTCGACATTACCGCCAGTCATGAAGCCCGTGATACCACATTGCACACAGTTGAGCGTATGGCTGGGCAGGTGTTTATTCCCCTGACCGTTGGTGGTGGTGTCCGTGAGTTACAGGATATCCGCAATCTGCTAAATGCCGGGGCCGATAAGGTGGCAATTAATTCCGCCGCCATTCACAACCCAGAATTCGTCCGCGAAGCAGCTCAGCGTTTTGGTTCCCAGTGCATAGTGGTGGCCATAGATGCGAAACAGGTTGAGAGTGATAGTGAGTCCCGTTGGGAAATATTTACCCACGGTGGACGCAAGCCTACCGGGATTAATGCGATTGAATGGGCGGAGAAAATGACGGCCTACGGTGCTGGTGAGATTTTGCTGACCAGCATGGATCGGGATGGCACTAAAAATGGTTTTGATCTGGATCTGACATCGCGGATTAGCGATGCGGTAAATGTGCCGGTGATCGCCTCTGGTGGTGTGGGCAATCTCCAGCATCTGGTGGATGGTATTGTTCAGGGCAAGGCCGATGCTGTTCTAGCCGCAAGTATTTTTCACTTTGGTGAGCATACTGTGCCTGAGGCGAAGCGTTATATGGCCGAGCGCGGTGTTACTGTCCGTCTCTGATTGCCTGTTTCTGGGTTCAGTTGAAGGATCTGGTGGTTGCTGGTTGAGATCCCTCCACTTCGGTCGGGATGACAGCGAGGGACGGCCGGGATAACAGCGTGGGGCGGCCGGGATAACAGAGTTGGGCGGTCGGGATAACAGAGTTGGGCGGTCGGGATAACAGAGTTGGGCGGTCGGGATGACAGTGTTGGGTGGTCGGAATGACGGTGCTGCGCGGCAGGGATGGCGATGCGGCGCGGTGAGAATGACGGTGCGGTCAGGATAACAAGTGCTAGTGAAACAGTTGATAGCACAGTCTGTCATTCTCAGCGGAACCGGCGGGCCTCTCGATTCTTGCTACTGATTATTACTACTTAGCCCCAGCCGCTCTAAGTGCCGCAACATACTCCATACCATGTCCATGCTCAGAGGCTACTTCGGCCATAGTCTTACCATCTGGGTTGGTGGCGTTGAGGTCATATCCAGCTTCTTTGAAAAACCCTAAAAAGGTTACAAAGTTATCTATATTCATCCCGCGATAGGTTTTTTCCAACAGGTGGAAGTCAGTGCTCACTCCGGCTGGTGCTTTATATTCTAGGAAGCTTTTTACTCGCTCATCATCAAAGACTTCGCCTAGGACCTTCTCTTTATCTTTCTTCAGTGACATGATTTTCCCTAATTCTTTACAGTAGTTCG
>JAFMBU010000120.1 GCA_017858295.1 Porticoccaceae bacterium
CGTCGCGCCAGCGCAACAGCGGCGTGCCAAAACCAATCGAGAAGCGCTGCACCTTAACACCACAGCGTCGCGCCACCCAAAAATGGCCGAACTCGTGAAAGCTCACCAATACACCTAGGGCAATTAAAGTAAAAAAGATTGTCTGCAAAAGATCCATAAACTACTTCTCTAGTCTTTTAATAAAAGCACTGCTGGATAGGCGCGCCTGATTGTCGGACTCTTGGACTGCCTCAAGTGACTCTGGTTCACTGATCGTTTGGCGATTCAGCGTTTGCTCTACAACAGCGGCAATTTGAGTAAAACCAATGCGCTGGTCAAGGAAGGCCTGCACCGCAATTTCATTGGCTGCGTTCAGTATAGTCGCTGCATTGGCCCCTGCCTGGGCAGCGGCTCTGGCGATTGCTAGGCAGGGAAACGCTTGCATATCAGGCTTTTCAAAGTCCAAGCGGGCAATCTCGAACAGATCTAAATTGGCGACGCCAGACTCTATGCGCTGGGGCCAGGCCAGTGCGTGGGCTATAGGTGTGCGCATATCCGGGTTACCCAACTGAGCCAGCACCGAACCGTCGGAGTACTGCACCAGTGAGTGAATAATACTCTGGGGATGCACCACCACTTCAATTGACTGCTCTGGAACGCTGAACAACCAGCAGGCTTCAATCAACTCTAGACCTTTGTTCATCAAAGAGGCTGAATCCACCGATATCTTGCGCCCCATGCTCCAGTTTGGGTGAGCGCATGCCTGATCTGGAGTAACACTGTGCATCTGCGCCAAATTCATGCCGCGGAAAGGTCCACCGGAAGCCGAGAGCAATAACTTCTCTACTCCGCTATTCCTGCCAGCCGAACGACCATAGTCTGTTGGCAGGCACTGAAAAATTGCATTGTGTTCGCTATCTATAGGCAGTAACACTGAGCCAGAATCGGCCACCGCTTGCATAAACAGTCCGCCAGCCATCACCAGTGCTTCTTTATTGGCGAGTAAAATTTTCTTGCCACTACGCACCGCAGCCAGAGTCGGAACCAAACCTGCGGCACCAACGATGGCCGCCATTACCGTATCTACAGCAGCGTCATTGGACACCTGACAGAGAGCATCTACGCCATACATAACGTCCGTGACACAGCCACTGGCACGCAGCTTCGCCTGCAACTGATCGGCCAACATAGCATTGCCTACAACGGCAAATTTGGGATTAAACTGCTGACATTGTTCAGCCAGCTTGTCGATCTGAGTATGGGCTGTGAGAGCGAAAACCGCGTATTTATCGGGGTGTCGAGCAATCACATCCAGAGTGCTAACACCTATGGATCCAGTTGCCCCAAGCACAGTGATCATCTGCATAATCTAAAACGGGCTCAGCAGGAGGAATAACAGCGCAAATAGCGGCAACGCAGCAATTAGACCGTCGATTCGGTCGAGCACACCGCCGTGTCCGGGGAGGATATTGCCACTGTCTTTCACGCCACTGTGTCGCTTGATCATACTCTCAAAGAGATCCCCAAGAACAGAATAGAGCGACACTGGAATAACCAGCGCAACCAACATAACAGTGGTGATTTTTTCGGGCATAAACGACGCCATAGAGGCGATCAAAATGCACTGCAAGAGGATACCGCCAAAGAAGCCTTCCCAAGTTTTTCCCGGACTGACCAGTGGCGCCAACTTGTGCTTGCCGAATAAATTGCCCGCCACATAGCCACCAACATCGGCTAAAGCCACCACCGCAAAGGCAAAGAGCAATAACCAAGGACCGTGGGGCTGGTGAATAATCAGCGCAATAGCAACCCAGGTGATCGTCAGCAGCGCTATGCCAAGGAGCCCCAAAATAGGTCGCGGCGACCAGAGTATGGCGCTGGAGGGATAACCCTGAACCCAGAGAAAAACCACCGCCCAGAGGATCGATGCAATCAGACAGAGAGTCTGTCCCAGGGAAATATTCAGCGTACCGAAAAGATCTAGGCTGACAGCTGCTATGGCGATAGCCAGAGCTAACAACAGTATATAGGCAAATCTGTGGCGCTTGCTCTCAAGACCCATTAGATTGCTCCACTCCCAGCCAGCTAGCAGGACAATCGGTACAACAATCAGTGAAAAATTCAGCGGATTTAAATTAAACAGCAGCGCAACCAGACCCAGAACCAGGGCAATGGCGGTGATAACACGCTGTTTAAACACCTACTTTGGTTCCTTGAGACGCAGCTTCTTCGTCCACAGCGTCGCGTAAACCAAAGCGACGCTGACGAGAATAGTATTCATCTACAGCCACATTGAGAGCCGCTGTATCAAAATCAGGCCAGTAGCAATTGGCAAAATAGAATTCGGTGTAAGCCATCTGCCAGAGCAAAAAGTTACTGATACGCTGCTCGCCGGCAGTGCGAACACAGAGGTCGGGATCTGGAAGCCCCTCAGTCTGCAGGAATTTACCCACTGTGGCCTCAGTGATATCAGAGGGGCGCAAACGACCCATCTGTACTTCTGCGGCAATTTTTTGAGTAGCACTGGCAATATCCCAGCGCCCGCCGTAATCAACACAGAGCACCAAGGTAAACGCGCCACTTGCAGTAAGAGTCTCAGCGTCATCAATCAAACGTTTAAGACGATCGCTAAACCGGCTTCGGCTGCCGACCACTTTGAGACGCACGCCATCGTCGCGAAGTTTTTTCGCTTCTTTTTTAAGGTAGGAGGAAAACAGCGCCATCAAACCGCGAACTTCCAACTCCGGCCGCTTCCAGTTCTCACTGCTAAAGGCAAACAATGTCACCACTTCGACACCACGGGCTTTGGCCGCATGCAAAATATCGCGAATGCGCTCAACACCGGCTTCGTGGCCGGCAACACCAGGGAGTCCACGCTGCTTGGCCCAGCGATTATTGCCGTCCATAATGACAGCAACATGCTTTAGAGGATGCGTGACGCTGTCGAATTCAGGGCCAGAATAAGGGCTAGAGTCGGATTTAGAATTAGAGTCTGCCATCAGAGGTTCGCTGTGGAGATTAAATCTCCATCAGGTCCTTTTCTTTAGCCACCAGAGCTTCGTCTATACGGGCAATAAAGCTATCAGTGATTTTCTGAATTTCATCCTGACCTCTGCGCTCTTCATCTTCACTGATATCTTTATCTTTCAACAGTGCTTTGAGACTGGAGAGTACATCGCGGCGAACATTGCGCACCGAAATACGTCCATTCTCCGCTTCTGCCTTAGCTTGCTTACCATAGACCTTACGGGTCTCTTCAGTTAAAGCTGGCAGCGGCAGACGAATCACAGCACCCGCAGTAGTCGGGTTCAAACCCAAGTCCGATTTGAGAATTGCCTTCTCAATTGCCGGTACCAAGCTTTTTTCCCACGGAGTTAAAGACAGTGTGCGAGCGTCTTCAATGACAATTGAAGCGGCCTGGGCCAGCGGCGTGTTGACACCGTAATAGTCCACGGTAATGCCGTCTAAAAGGCTTGGATGTGCACGACCTGTGCGAATTTTATTAAAGGCATTGCCCAGTGCTTCGAGCGCTTTAGTCATGCGCGTGTTAGCTTCAACTTTTAATTCATCAATCATGTTTCTTGTCCTCTTCGATCAAAGTGCCTTCGTCGCCACCCACTACCAGATTCAACAGAGCGCCCTGTTTGGACATACGGAAAACCCGCAGCGGCATATTGTGTTCGCGACACAGACAGATAGCAGTCAGATCCATTACCCCAAGCTTTTTATCCAGCACCTCATCATAGGTGAGATGGTCATAGAGCGTAGCTGAAGGATCAAGCATTGGATCAGCAGTATAGACGCCATCGACCTTGGTCGCCTTGAGTACAACATTGGCTTCGATCTCGATGCCACGCAAACAGGCGGCAGAGTCGGTGGTAAAGAAGGGGTTGCCGGTACCGGCGGCAAAAATAACCACATCGCCATCTTTTAGATAGCGGATGGCACGGCGACGGTCGTAGTGCTCGACCACACCACTCATGGGAATAGCCGACATAACATGAGATGAGATATTGGTGCGCTCAAGTGCATCACGCATGGCCAAGGCATTCATCACCGTGGCCAACATACCCATGTGATCACCGGTTACACGATCCATACCGGCCTGATTTAGAGCAGCGCCACGAAACAAATTGCCGCCGCCAATCACCAGACCGACCTGAACACCAATACCCACTAGCTGGCCAATTTCAAGCGCCATGCGATCGAGAACTTTGGGGTCAATCCCAAAACCCTCTTCTCCCATCAACTCTTCACCGCTGAGTTTTAAAAGAATACGCTTATACTTTTTCTCTTTTCCAGCTAATGGCATATCGGAACCTTTTATCGAGTTTAGCTTGTCTTAGTTAGCACCCTGAACCTGAGCTGCAACTTCAGCCGCAAAATCAACTTCGTCTTTTTCGATGCCTTCACCAACTTCGTAGCGTGTGAATCCGACAATAGTAGCACCACCGGCAGCAACTAGCTTACCAACAGTCATATCAGGATCTTTAACGAAAGGCTGGTCAACCAGGCTGCTCTCTTTCAAGAACTTGTTAACACGCCCCTGCACCATCTTCTCAACGATTTCAGCAGGCTTGCCACTCTCAGCTGCCTGGGCAACAAAGATAGCGCGCTCAGCTTCGATCACCTCAGCAGGCATTTGATCAGAACTAACCACAGCAGGATTAACCGCTGCAACATGCATGGCCACATCACGAGCCAGAGCCTCATCACCGCCACTTAAGCCAACGATAACAGCAATGCGCATGTTGCTGTGAACGTAGCCACCCACAACTGGCGCTTCAATGCTAGCCAGACGACGTGGAGAGACATTCTCACCGCATTTTTGAACCAGTGCTTCACGAGCAGCTTCAAGATCGCCAGCCATAACAGCTGCCATATCAGTCTGCTTGGCAGCAAAACTTGCCTCCAGAACAGTGTTTACAAAACCCTGGAAACCCAAATCGCGAGTTACAAAATCAGTCTCACTGTTAATTTCCACAACCTGTCCGTAGCCATTCTCAGCTTTAACTGCAACCAAACCTTCAGCTGCCGTACGACCGGCTTTTTTCGCTGCTTTCATGCCGCTAGACTTGCGCAGCTCTTCAATCGCCTTATCTATATCACCATCAGACTCAGCCAGTGCACGTTTGCACTCCATCATGCCAAGACCGGTGCGATCGCGAAGCTCTTTTACCAGTGACGCCGTTACCTGTGCCATTGTATTCCTCTCTAAATCATAAAATTAGTTTTTAAAAAAGGGGGCTCTAGCCCCCTTTTATGCTGCATGTAATAGGTTGTTACTATTACTCAGCAGCAGCTTCCTTAGATGCCGGAGCCGCTTCAACTGCTGGAGCTGCTTCAACT
>JAFMBU010000121.1 GCA_017858295.1 Porticoccaceae bacterium
GGGCTGTTTAAGGCCCTCGCTGAGAACACTCAGGAAGTTGAAAATCAAGGACTCCCAGCAGTGCTGGTAGTGTCGCCGGGAATACGCCCGTGGCTGTCAAAAATCATCCGCCACAGACTGGCAGATCTCACGGTTCTCTCCTATAGCGAGATACCTGAAGACCAGTCTGTAAAGGTTGTCGCCACAGTTAGCATCGATGAACAAAATTAATCTCTACTATTGAAGACAGGGTAATTGAGCAATGGAACTACAACGAATTTTAGCCCGCGATACACGCAGCGCAATGGAGCAGGTTTTCAACCTTTACGGCGATGACGCAATGATCGTCGCCAACAATCGAGTTAAGGGTCAAACTGAAATCATTGTTGCCATGGATCTGGCGTCTGAGGTTAAAGCCGCTTTGATTAAAACACCCGAAGCAGCAAGCCAGGATCAAAGTGCTAGCCAATTTGGTCAACTGATTGAGGCCCATATACAAGTCAAGTCCGAAGACCAAAGAGCGGAAATCCCTGGCCGTAGCGAGATTAGTGTTGGTTCCGCTTTTGAGCCTTCTGGCGCCGCAACTGCAATCTCGAAAAGGCCCGCGCTAGATCCATTGGTAACCGCGTCACTGGGCAATGTTAGCAATACCGTCAATGGTGAAAACTATAAAGAAGCTGCTGACAGAGAGTATTTGAAGGCGCGGGAAATCGTTGACCTAGTGAAGCAGGAACTGAGCCTGATGCGCGATGAATACAGACTGTCTCAGCACAAAGACTCCTGGACTGGCAAGCTAGCGGTAAACGATGAGATGGGGCCGCTAGTAGAAGCCTTTAATGAAACCGGCATGCCCTTGGGTATGCGCGAGTCAGTGATTGAAGTGATCAATCAAAGCAGCTCATTGGCCGATGCCATCGACCAGATTAGCAGCGCTATCGGCGATGAAATAGACCATGTAGATCTTCTTGATAACCTGCAGGGCGTGCATATTATTGCCGGCAGTTCAGGTTCTGGAAAAAGCATGATGGCCGGCCGACTGGCCACGCAGATGGCTCAGCAGTACGGCGCAGATGACGTCGCGCTAATTAGTTATAACGACGTGCGCATTGGCGCTTGGGCACAGACCCAACTGATTGGCTCACAGGCCGGTGTCGACACGTTTCGGGCCAACTCAGCTGAAATACTAACCCAGCTGATGAGCGAACTAAGTGCCCGAAAACTGGTTCTTATTGATACCTCAGGTGTGGATGTTGAAACCCACCTTAACGCCCTTAGCGCAGCCCTGCCCGAGGCGCAAAAACACTTGCTATTAGCGGCGGATGCCTCTGAAGCCTCAGCTAAACGACAGCTAAAAAACGGCACTCTACAATGGGACTCGGTGATGCTTTCTCGGTTTGATGGCGACGTACATCCCTGGGCCATTATCTACTTACTGCTCCAGTATGCGGTGCCTCTCTCGGTATCCGCTGTAGAGCCTAACATCACTGGTAAAGCGTTACCTTTAGATGGATTTAAACTAGCGGAGCAGGCTCTTTCGCAACTGCCTATCCATTTAGTTTGACTAGGTATGGGCGATCAACGAGAATGAGCGAGGCGTGGGGTCCAAAATCCTCCACAATAAGCCAGCTTTAATACAGTGCCCAACGGCCAAATAGCCTTTATTAGAAGCATGAAATTAATAGCTTTAGACATAGTCATAAAAACTTATGAATAAACCGGCTACACAAATTATCGGCGTTGCCAGCGGAAAAGGCGGTGTCGGCAAAACAACAGTCTCCGTCAACCTGGCGGTGAAGTTGGCTTCGCTCGGCAAAAAAGTGATGATTTTTGACGCCGACTTGGGGCTGGCGAACGCTCAGTTGGCGCTGGGTATTCGTGCACCGTTTAATTTCAGCCATGTTATCTCCGGTGAAAAAACTCTTAGTGAAGTGATTGTCGAAGGTCCCTCTGGGGTAAAACTGGTGCCTGGCGCCAGCGGTATTCAGCGCATGGCTGCGCTCGGGCCTCAAGAGACTGCTGGCATCATTCAGGTTTTTTCCGAGATTGAAGATGATCTCGACTATTTAATTGTCGATGTTGCTGCAGGGTTATCGGATGCTGTGATGGCGTTTATGAGTGCCTGCCAGCACAGAATTGTCGTAGTAAAGAATGAGCCCTATTCAATCGCCGATGCCTACAGCACCATTAAAGTGATGATTCAGGAATACAAACTTGATCATATTCATCTGCTGCCAAATGGCGTGGAATCCCAGCGCGAAGGTGAGCGACTCTTCACCAGCATAAATACCGTGGTGCAAAATTTTCTCGATGGGCAGATTAAATATCTCCACTCCATCAGCGCCGACAGCATGGTCACGCAAGCCATGAAAGCCTCGCAGCCACTGGTTAACCATTCTCCTGCATCCGTTGCCGCACGTGACTTTAGTACGCTGGCAAAGAAGGTCATGCTGCTCGAACAAAATGTTCCACTGAATGGCAATATTCAGTTTTTTGTTGAGCGTGTTGCAGCACAGATGGCGTCTAAGGTCTCATAGCTATGTCTGATGCCAGAGTCTATGAAGAAATTCAAAATGCCGGACAGCCGAGTGCATCCCTGGTTGACTATCTAGGCCTGGTGAAACGTGTTGCTCTCCATTTGAAGGGGCGCCTGCCGGCCTTTATGGAGCTCGATGAGCTTATTCAGGTGGGAATGATCGGGCTGATTGAGGCGGATAAATCCTTCGATGCCAGCAAAGGGGTAGAGTTCGAAATATTTGCCAAGAACCGTATTCGCGGCGCAATTTTAGATCAGGTGCGCAAGATGTCATATCTGCCGCGCTCAGCGATTGTCAGTATTCGCGATCACAACGAGGCTACCTCGGCGCTAACCGGTGAGCTAGGGCGCGCTCCTAGTCAGGGTGAACTGGCCGACTTTATGGGTAAGGACGCTGAAACATTTCAGAAAGAGAGAACTCATGCCCACCGCTTTCAGACTGTTTCACTAGAGGCACAGCTTCCCGACTCGGTGGATCTGCCCATAGCCCAGGGCAATGGCCCTGAAGAGGAGTTTGTTGAAGAACAATTTATGGGTGCGCTTGCCGCATCCATCGGTAAATTACCCGAGCGCGATCGAACTGTGGTCTCTCTATATTATGTGGAAGAGATGAATTTAAAAGAAATCGGTTCCGTATTGGACATTAGCGAATCCAGAGTGAGCCAAATTCTCTCTGCGTGCGTTAATAAACTGCGCGTGCAAATGCACGATCATGTTGGCGATTAAGCAATTAGGACTTAGAGATGGTACTACCAATATTTAAAAATCGCGCGGCTAAAAAAGCCATGGAAAGCGCCAAAGCGTCTTATGTGAAGGCGACAACCTTAAGTGGTATGGCACGGGAATCGCGAATTTTCAAATCACGGATTGCCGGTCGCGCCAGAGCACACTTAGACAAGGTGTTTATTCAGGGTGCAGAGCAGTCGGAAGCCTATCAAGAGTCCTGCTTGGCCGCGCTTTCAGAGGGCCGTGAACGCCCAGAAATGCCTGAGCCGCAACCTTTTCAAATGATTAAGACTAAGTCTGAAACGGTCTACACTTATGTGCCATCAGAGTTTGCCAAAGAGATGTATGTTCTGGGTAGCCTCTATCAATCTGCCTCAATTGGGCCCAGTGAAGCATTGAATATGGCCGCTGAAATAGCGGCGAAAGTGTCACTGGATCTTGGTCTTGAGGAAGCCTTTATCGCTCTACAGTTCCTCCGTGATGAGCTCGAAGAAGATCTCCCTGAAGATGCTGATAGCGATGCAGAAAGCCCTGACAGTGAAGATGGCGACGACACCTAGTTAGAACCCGAATTGGCCACAGGCAGGTAGCATTTATGACAACTATTCTCCTCTTAGCAGTTCTATTTGGCAGCGTCGTGGCAATCATTTTGATGGTATACCTGATTGATCGCGTTAAGCACCTGGAGTCACTGTCTATTCAAGCGAACAACGCCTCTGCCGATGTGCAGGCTGCACCAAACGATAATGGTTTTCTCGGGCTATCGGGAAAGGTTCTCTGGGATGCTATGTCAGGACAGCTTCCCGAAGGCTTTCAGGAGGGTGATCTATTAGCGCTCAAAAGCCGTTTCGAGTTTGTTTTGCAAAATCATATTGAAACGCTTTTTAAGCTAGGCAAAAAAGATGGTACAGCTGGCAAGAGCCCGGAGACACCTAATAATCCCATCGAAATTTCGACCCTGCGCGGATCAATTGACTCTTGGATTCCAGCACAGCATGTCTCGGTTCTGTACCGTGCCGGCCACGAATCTGTCGCCGCTGACAGCGTAGCGATCAATCGCTTAAAAGCTGATATAGACGAAGCTGCGCAAGTGCTTTTTTCCCGCACCGGCCTAACTATCAAACAACCGCTCTCGGAAAAACTCTTGGGCAACGCGGTACCAGTGGCGCTGCCTAGTTCAGAGACGATGGCGGATCTTGATGAAGATTCCTCTGAAGTGCTTTAAACAATCCCCTGTTGGTCCTTGCTCTGCTAAGCGGCTCTATAAAGCAGCTCTGTAAAGCTGCTCTACTTGCTAATTGAAATATAGGGATAGACAACCACTGAAGGTGCGGGCTCGGGCTCCACTGGTTTGCCCTCCGCCTGACGCGCCTCTTCCACTGCAACCTGTCGCTGCAGCACATCCAAATAATTTTCTCGCTCTAAAGCGATCAGCGCTTCAACGTCGGCATTGAGTTTCTTGACGTTGCTGACCTGCGCTTCGAGAGACTTCATTTGCTGCCCCAGGGCGCCGACCGATTTTGACAGCGTAGAGACTACAGTGCTCTGGCCCGCCAAATCGTCACTCAAACTACTCACCTGGGTAGCGATCTGATCCGTTTTTAAGCCCACTTGCTGTGCGGCTAAATCGGGCACTTCTTTGGCCAGAGAGCGAGTCGATACCTCTGAACGAGACACCGCCTCAATCAACAGCATCTGGCGATCGCTAAACTGAGCCTGAGTAACGGCTAACTGGCCAATTGAAGAACGCAGCTGCTCAAAGGTATTGAGAGCATTGTTCATCTGCACAACGCGCTTGCTTACCGCGACCAGCATGGAGTCGACCTGGGTGACACGAGAGGCTAATTGAAATGCAATAAAACCATAGAGAAAGACTGAAATCACCAGCGCCGAGACGGCTCCGATCATAACGCGACTAGCCAGCACCGCACTCTTTTCACTGGCGTCATTCAAAGCCTCCGCTTGGACCTTAACCTGATCGAGTCCTTTTTTTAATGCCGCCGCAGATTTGCGATTGACGTCTGCGGCA
>JAFMBU010000122.1 GCA_017858295.1 Porticoccaceae bacterium
TACCACAGCCTCGCCCAGAGACATAGCATTTATAGGGGTTTTCCTGTAGGATGCGCGCCATTCAAAGGGCCACTCAATTTCGAGCTACGCCCATTCGCAAAAAGACACCTTATGACCACCTTTAAAGACCTGGGCCTATCAGCCCCGATTCTCAAAGCCATTACTGCGCAGGGCTATGAGACACCTTCACCGATTCAGGAAAAAGCGATTCCTGCCGTACTCGATGGCCGCGATGTGATGGCTGCCGCCCAGACCGGAACCGGAAAAACTGCAGGTTTCACCCTGCCAATACTGCAGATTCTCAGCGCCGGGAAACGTGCCCAGCCGAACCAGGTACGCACCCTGATCCTGACACCTACCCGTGAGTTAGCGGCTCAGGTAGGGGAGAGCGTCGCGCTCTATGGCAAGCATATGTCGCTTTCCTCCGCAGTGGTCTTTGGTGGCGTCAAAATTAATCCGCAGATGATGAAGTTGCGTCGCGGAGTCGATGTATTAGTCGCCACTCCCGGTCGTTTGATGGACCTCTACAGTCAAAACGCGGTGAAGTTTACCCACCTAGAAGTACTGGTGTTGGACGAAGCCGATCGTATGTTGGATATGGGTTTTATCCACGATATCAAGCGTATTATCAGCTTGCTGCCGAGACGTCGTCAGAACCTAATGTTCTCGGCAACCTTTTCCGACGATATTCGCAAACTGGCCAAAGGCCTGGTGCACAATCCACTGGAAATTTCGGTGACGCCGCGCAATGCCACGGCGCCCACTGTCACTCAATCGGTTTATACCGTGGACAAGAAACAAAAAGCCGCTGTGCTGACGCGTTTGATTCACGACAATAGCTGGGGTCAGGCACTGGTTTTTACCAAGACCAAGCACGGTGCCAACAAGCTCACCAAACACCTTGAATCCGAAGGCATTGTCGCCGCCGCGATTCACGGTAATAAAAGTCAGGGTGCGCGCACTAAAGCATTGGCCGGTTTTAAAGCTGGCGAGATTCGCATCCTCGTTGCCACTGATATCGCCGCTCGCGGTTTGGATATTGAACAGCTGCCCCAGGTGGTCAACTTTGATCTGCCCAATGTCGCCGAAGACTATGTTCACCGTATTGGTCGCACTGGTCGCGCCGGCGCTACAGGCACAGCCATCTCATTAGTTAGCGCCGACGAAGTGGATCTGCTCTCGGATATCGAGCGCCTGACACAGAAATTATTGCCCCGTGAAGTGATGGATGGCTTTGAGCCCATTCATGACGTTCCAGAAACTAACCTTGATCGACCGGTTAGAACCAACAAGCAGCGCAAGGCGCTGAATAGCGAAACCAATAGCCGCGGTAAGAGCAAGCCAGATCCAAGAGTTAAACGCAGCAGCTATTCTCACGGTCCTAAGCCCGGAGCCAAGCACAAAACCGGTGGTGGCTCTCATGCTGGACAGCGAAATGGGAATCGAGATGCTGCTCGTGACGGCTCTGCGGACGGCAATCGAGATGGAAATAGAGACGCCAATCGCACTCGCAGTGAAGGGCGTCCAGCGCCACAGGGCGGCCGAGCCAGTGGTCCCTACGCTAAAAGCCCCGGCGCTAACGGTAACGGTGGCGGCGCGCGCAATAGCAGCGGCGGTGCGGGAAATCGCAGTGGCAATAACAGTGCAAGGCCCGCGCCACGAGGAGATGCACCACGTGGCAACAGCCGTCCGCAGCAGCGCAGCCCGCGGGGCTAAGCTTTTTTGAGTTAGAAAATCTTTATCTTATCCGCAACGGTTAATAAGTGATTATTGGTCGCTGCGGATTTATTCGTAATAGCAATCGAGTATTAAAATGTTTGAACTTCGCGCCAGTCGAGTTATCTCCTACAGAAATGATTTGTTATCCGGTCTTACCGTTGCCTTGGCATTGGTACCAGAGGCAGTTGCCTTTGCCTTTGTCGCCGGTGTTGATCCATTGGTCGGTCTCTATGCCGCCTTTATGGTGGGCCTGATCACCGCCTGTATTGGCGGTCGTCCGGGTATGATCTCTGGTGCTACTGGTGCACTGGCGGTGGTGATGGTGACACTGGTCGCCGACCACGGTGTCGAGTATCTGTTTATGACTGTGGTGCTGATGGGGTTTTTGCAAATCCTCGCTGGCGTATTCAAACTCGGTAAGTTTATTCGTATGGTGCCGCACCCGGTAATGCTCGGTTTTGTTAACGGCCTAGCGATTGTAATTTTCCTTGCCCAGCTGAGTCAGTTTGGCGTCGCCGGCGAGCCAGGTTGGCTTGAAGGTACCAGCATGCAGGGTTCGATTATTGATGTTGCCTGGATGACTGGCGATGCGCTCTATACATTGCTCGGTTTAGTGGTTTTGACTATGGCGATTATTCACCTGCTGCCACGTTTCACCACTGTGTTGCCTTCATCATTGGTGGCGATTGTCACTGTGACACTGGTGGTGATGTACTTTGATGTGGACACCAAAGTGGTTGGCGATGTCGCCTCCATTGCCGGCGGTCTGCCCAGCTTCCATATTCCCATGGTGCCGTTTACCTTTGAAACTCTGTTTATTATTTTGCCCTACGCGATTATTTTGGCGGCTATTGGCCTGATCGAATCGCTGCTGACCTTGCGCCTGATCGATGAGATCACTGAGACCCGCGGACAGGGCAATCGCGAATGTATTGGTCAGGGCGTTGCCAATACAGTGACTGGATTATTTGGTGGTATGGGCGGTTGTGCCATGATTGGCCAGAGCATGATCAATGTAAACTCTGGTGGCCGGGGACGTCTCTCCGGTATTACTGCGGCTATTTCTCTATTGCTGTTTATTCTGGTGGGCTCTGCGCTAATTGAAATTATTCCATTGGCTGCTCTGATCGGTGTGATGTTTATTGTTGTGATCGGCACCTTTGAGTGGAGTAGTTTTCGAATTATGGGCAAGATACCGCGCAGTGATGCATTGATTCTGGTATTGGTCTCTGGGGTTACCGTGGTCACGGATCTGGCTGTTGCAGTAGTGGTTGGCGTCATTGTCTCAGCTTTGGTATTCGCCTGGGAACATGCAAAGTTTATCCGTATCGAAGCCCGGGAAGATCACAAAGGTTCGACGGTTTACGCGGTTACTGGCCCACTGTTTTTTGGTTCGGTTACCTCATTCCTTGAGCGCTTTGACCCCAAGCAAGACAATGACGACGTGGTTATCGATTTTGCTCGCTCAAGGGTAGCCGACCACTCTGGTCTTGAAGCCATTGACACCTTAGCTGATCGTTACTTGAGTGCAGGTAAGACTCTGCATCTGGTTCACCTCAGCGACGAGTGCCGCAAGCTATTGAAGAAAGCCGGCAATATGGTTGAAGTGAATGTGATCGAAGATCCCAAGTACTTTGTTGCTGAAGATTCGCTGGGCTAAGGTTTTTTAGGGAAAGCCTGTCCCGTCCTAAAATAAGTTGACGGGCAGATTTAAGTCAAAAGAAGCTCTCCTGGGTTGCAGCTGCTACAGATTTTTAGAGTGAATGTGCTAACCTCTAGCTATTGAAGGCTAGAGGAGATCATTGTGAATATTGTTTTATCCGTCGTCTTTTTACTGGTTGCCCTCGCACTTCTGTGCCGACCTTTGGTTAACCGCTTCGCTCAACGCTTATTATCCATGCCATCCTGGCGTCCCTTTGTCTGGCTTAATCTTGCTATAGGTATCAGTCTTATTCTGTGGGCTGGTTCGGTTCCCGGTTGGGAACAGCAAGTCGAGTGGATAGTGCTTTTTATTATTGGTGTTAGTGCCTTGCTCAAAGGGCTCGGGCTCTGGGTCTTCCCTGAGTGGTCGAGGTCCCTTATGGAAAATTTTCTCGCCCGCTACTGGCTCTTTGTCCTGCCCCTGTCGCTTTTATATTTTGCCTTGGCAGTATTTCTTTTTTGTCTTGGCTAAATGACGCTTGTAACCAGTTAGACGCCTATGGGCTGGTGACCACCAGATAGCAGACCAGCTCCACTTTGCCACTGTTCTCAATGGCATGGGGCAGATCGGCGCGATAGTGTGCCGAGTCACCTTGGCTCAATTCTGTGCAGTTTTCTCCGGATACTAACTTCCCTTGGCCACTGGTAATAGTGAGCAATTCTTTGGTGCCTTCATAATGGGGGGCGCTGTCTAAACTCGCCCCCGGGGCTATCCGCAATTCATAGAACTCAATACTTTTTTCCATATGCAGCGGCGACAGAGTACGGATCTGACACTCTTTGTCATTGCGGAATAGATTGTTCTTATCTTCACCATGAACCACTTCGATGGTCGACGACTGCCAGGCCTGGTCAACCAGCTCACCTATGCTCATGCCAAATGCCTGGGCGATTCTAAAGGTCACAGTCAGTGTGGGATTGGCCTGGCCGCGCTCAATCTGACTCAACATGGAGCGACTGACACCGGAGGCGGCGGCAAGTTGATCAAGGGTCAGTTTATTTTTTTTGCGCAGGGCCGTGACTCTGCCAGACAGTGCCTGGCTGGCAGGATCACTATCTTGAGTTGGATTGTTCATGGGCTACCTCAATAAAGTGAAATCACTATACAGGATTTAAATCTTGCATAAAGGAATTATTGATTCTACGATAAGGGAATAAATTCTTATATATTAAAACTTGTCATAAATAGCCAAGCAGGGAATAAGCATCATGAAAGCATTAGTCAAAAGGAATTCCACCGTTGGCCTCTGGTTAGAAGATGTGCCCGAACCGAAAATGGGCATCAATGATGTTCTGATCAAAGTTAAACGCACTGCCATCTGCGGCACTGATATGCATATCTATAACTGGGATAGCTGGGCTCAGGAAACCATTCCCGTACCCATGGTAGTGGGGCATGAGTTTGTTGGGGAGATTGTCGATGTGGGTTCCAATGTAAATGATTTTCGTCCCGGGCAAATTGTCTCGGGAGAGGGGCATGTGGTCTGTGGTCGCTGCCGTAACTGTCTTGCCGGCCGCCGCCATCTCTGCGCCCACACTAGTGGAATAGGGGTGGACCGACCCGGAGCCTTTGCCGAATATCTGGTGCTGCCCATGTCAAATGTCTGGGAGCATCGCCCCGATATAGATCTGGATGTGGCGGCGCTCTTTGATCCTCTAGGCAACGCGGTACATACCGCACTGCAATACGATCTGCTCGGCGAGGACGTGCTGATTACTGGAGCCGGGCCCATTGGCGCTATGGCTGCAGCAGTCTGCCGTCATGCCGGTGCGCGCAATGTGGTGATCACCGATATCAATCCCCAACGCCTGGAA
>JAFMBU010000123.1 GCA_017858295.1 Porticoccaceae bacterium
GCAAAGAAGTGGGCCTGTCCCGATTTCGCAATCGTTATTAGACTTCCATTCAGAGTCATAATGGACTGCTCCGGCTTTCTCGAACACTTCCGAGACTCATTTTGAGGCTGCCGCAGCAGCCTTTTCCTTAAAATTCGAGACTCTGCTAGCTTTCCATACGTTTTATCGAGTAGAGATCAAAACCCACATCCTGACAGTCATAAATGGTATCAGCCATCTCACGAGCAGTATTACCCTCTGCCATCCATGCTGCCATGTCGGCCGCCTGCTCATCGGCGCTACCCCAGAAATCAGCCCTGACAAAGGTGTAGTTTTGCATGGAGCCTCCTGTAGTTGCCGGGTCAAAGGTAGGGATTTGCAAAAACGCCATATAGTTCATACCGCGACCTACGGTGCGTTGATCGGCAATCCATTCGGCAAATGCCGCTCCAGCTGCTGCACCATCTGCTTGGGTCTTGCCCTCTTTAAATGAACAGAAACTATAAGACGCCTGAAACTGTTGTGCCGGATCCCATTCCTGTACCGGCGCGGTTATCGGCATTGTTTCGAAAAGAAATCTCTTCTCAGCATTGCAGACGAGTGTACTGTCAAATTCAGCACCGAATGCCTCCGCATGGTTTTCCACCCAGTCTTTCCAACCTGCCTCGCGAGCTTCTACTGAGGACCAAATATTGGCCCACATGCCGTCATAGAGCTCTGTTTTAACCTTTGGCATAATCGCAAAAGCACCTAGTGCTGGCACAGGACTTTCCTTGCTGATTAGGTTCCACGCCGCTGTAAGCTTGGCATAATTCTCGGGGCTAAAGTCTGCTCCGCCATCACAATATAGATACTCTACAAACGTAGATACTGGCGCAGCCGGTTGAGCCGCAGCCATATCCATTTCAACCGCTGCGCTCATCTCCGCATTTTTATCTCCGCAGCCGACCAATAGCAGAGCGGTTACCGCTAATCCTGTTATTAATTTCATCCTGTCTACCCCTCAGTAGTAATTGTTATTATTTATTCTAAATCCGGTAATGATTTGCTTAAAAACCAATACATATGGTCTTCTGCCAATTCAAATATGATTAGTTTTCTTCGTTTATACAGGCTTAAGCCGTTATTAGCAAAAAATGTAACCTAGGGTATTTGCCAAGAAGGGCTTGTTTAACGATTCTTCTAGTATTGAATCGATAATCTTTTCGCTATAATGCCCGCGCCTCCCCTTGGTGAAATTGGATATCACGCTAGCCTCCTAAGCTTGAATTTCAGGTTCGACTCCTGAAGGGGAGACCATTACAATCGCCGCCATGAATCTTCTTCTGCTCAAGCCCGACCAAATCACTCAGCAAACTGCTACTGTCAGCGGTCGCCAGCTCGAGCACCTGCTTGTTGTTCAGCGTGTCGAGGTCGGTGACTCCGTGCGAGTAGGTGAAATTAATGGCCTGATGGGTCAGGGGATTATCAAAACTCTCAGCGCCGAACAGGCAACCCTCGAGATCAATCTGGATACTCCGCCACCGCCAGTCACACCACTGTGCCTGATACTGGCACTGCCGCGACCAAAGATGCTGCGCAGGACCTTACAGAGTGTCACCGCTATGGGGGTCAAGGAAATTTATCTGGTGAATTCCAGTCGTGTAGAAAAAAGCTTTTGGCAGTCGCCATTTCTGCTGCCGGAGGCCCTTGAAGAGCAAATGATTTTGGGCTTGGAACAGGCTCGGGATACGCTGATGCCTGAGATACATTTACGCAAACGCTTTAAGCCCTTTGTTGAAGATGAGCTGGGGGAAATTATTAAAGGTAGCCAGGCACTGGTGGCCCATCCGCTGACAGAGGTACCCTGCCCGATCAACTGCGATTCAGCCGTGACCTTGGCCATTGGCCCAGAGGGGGGCTTTATTCCCTACGAAGTGGAGCTATTGAGCTCTATGGGTTTTGGGGCGGTGCATCTAGGCCCACGTATCCTCAGAGTTGAAGTCGCGGTACCTGCACTGATATCAAGATTGTTCCCCGCCTAGCGACGACGGGGTTTGGTGCGAGATGAACGGGGCTGAGCTTTTAGGTTCGGCCGCGCCTTGGTGCTCTCGCGACGAATCACTTCTTTCTCACGACGGGACTCACCCGGCACTAAGAAGCCGTCACCACTACCAATCAAATCAGAGCGCCCCATACGACGTAACGCTTTGCGCAGCATGGGCCAGTTTTCGGCGTCGTGATAGCGAAGAAAGGCCTTGTGTAACGTGCGCTGCTCTTGAGTTTTGGCACTGAAAATCTGCTCTGTATTGTTTTTGCCCAGTGGCTTAAGCGGATTTTTCTCGGTGTAATACATGGTGGTAGCAGACGCCATGGGCGAGGGATAAAAACTCTGCACCTGATCAACTCGGAATCCGTTAGCCTTGAGCCAGAGACCCAGTGCCATCATATCTTCATTGGTGGAACCTGGATGGGCAGAGATAAAGTAGGGAATCAAATACTGCTTTTTGCCCGCTTCTTTGGAGAAGCGCTCGAACATTTCTTTAAATTCATAATAACTGCCCATGCCCGGCTTCATCATCTTGGATAATGGTCCGTCTTCAGAGTGCTCTGGAGCAATCTTTAAGTAGCCGCCAACATGGTGTGTAACCAGCTCTTTGACATACTCAGGATCCAGAACAGCCAAGTCATAACGCAGACCAGAGGCGACAACCACTTTCTTTACCCCTTCCAACGCGCGAGTTTTACGGTAGAGCTGAGTGGTGTGTTTATGGTCAGTTTCCAAATTGACACAGATCGACGGATAGACACAGGACGGACGTCGGCAAGTGGCCTCAATCTTTTTATCTTTGCAGTTGAGGCGATACATATTGGCCGTAGGGCCGCCGAGATCTGAGATCACACCAGTAAAGCCTGGAGTCAAATCACGAATCTTTTCAACTTCGTTCAAAATCGACTCTTCCGAGCGACTCTGAATAATGCGTCCTTCGTGCTCGGTGATAGAACAGAAAGTACAGCCACCGAAACAGCCGCGCATAATATTGACCGAGAAGCGGATCATGTCATAGGCGGGAATTTTGGCATCACCATAGCTGGGATGGGGAACTCGCTTATAGGGTTGATCAAAGACCCAATCCAGCTCTTCCGTTTCCAGTGGAATCGGTGGCGGATTGACCCAGATATCGTTACGACCCTGGCGCTGCACCAATGGCCGAGCATTGCCCGGGTTGGTTTCACGGTGGAAAATACGGTCGGCATGGGCGTAGAGTACTGGGTCCGCGGTCACTTCATCAAAGGACGGCATGCGAATATAGGTTGAGCTGGGGTCGGTCTTGATCGCCTGAGTGTCGGGAATAATCGACAGCACCTGCTCTTCCCTGCCAGTGCCACCAGCAGCAGATTCTGCACTGGCGCAGGTCTCAGATTTCAAAGACTGCATTCGGATCTCTTTAGCATCGGCATTGTCCGAAGGCTTCGACATCTCGTAGGGGTTTTTTTGTTTTTTTAGTCGGCCCGGCTGATCCACTGAGGTGGAATCGATCTCTCGCCAACCCTCGGGAATAGTCCGACACATAAAGGCGCTGCCGCGGAGATCGGTGATATCGCGAATATTCTCGCCCTTGGCCAATCTGTGGGTCAGCTCGACCATGGCGCGCTCGGCGTTGCCATAGAGCAGAATATCAGCAGTGGAATCAATCAATACTGAACGCTTAACCGACTCTGACCAGTAATCATAATGGGCCAGACGGCGCAGACTGGCTTCGATACCACCGGCCACAACTGGCACATCAGCAAAGGCTTCGCGACACTTCTGCGTGTAAACAGTGACTGCGCGATCTGGACGCTTGCCACCCAGATCTCCAGCTGTATAGGCGTCGTCATGGCGCAGACGCCGATCTGCGGTGTAGCGATTGATCATCGAATCCATATTGCCGGCGGTGACACCAAAGTAGAGATTGGGCTTGCCCAGCACTCTAAAGCTCTCGGCGTCGCGCCAGTCAGGCTGGGAAATAATACCCACTCGGTAACCCTGGGCCTCAAGCACACGGCCGATTACCGCCATACCAAAGCTCGGATGATCCACATAGGCGTCCCCTGTCACCAGGATCACATCACAGCTGTCCCAGCCCAGTTGGTCCATCTCGTCCCGCGACATCGGCAGGAACGGCGTTGGCAGCAAACATTCGGCCCAGTATTTAGGGTAGTCATAAAGTGCTGTCGGTGGTCTGGGAGCTGCTGCCATGGCGTATATATGCTTCTATGTGAGGGTTTTAAAGGCCGCATTGTACCGGAATTTGCAGTCTCAAGAACTACTGATTTAAGACGCGGGAAATCTCAGCCCAGGGCAGCTATAAAGAGTGCTTGACCTAGATCTAAAGCAGCCCTGGATTTGGTGTAAATGATAACGATTCTTATTAACATTTAACTGAAATCGGCGTACACTTAGCGCCTTGAAGTCAGTCAAGTAAACAAAGGCACGCAAGCAATGACACTCTGGGATTTGAAACAAGGCAATTCGGCCACCGTTGAAAGCTTTTGCAGCGCATTGCAGAGCGAGTATCGCACCCGTCTCAGCGAGCTCGGTTTCCATCCCGGCGAGCTTATCGCCTGTGTCCTCAGCCCGAGCCTCGGCGCACCCAAACTCTACCGTGTCAACAACACGGTCTACTCTCTGGATGACAGCGTCGCTTCGTTGATTACCGTAGCCTAGAAGGGCCCTCTAGCATTGACCTCTAAAACCATACTTATCGGTAGCCCCAACTCAGGCAAAAGCCTGCTGTTTAATCAGCTCACCGGCCTCAACCAAAAAGTCGCTAATTTCCCCGGGATCACTGTCAATATCAAGTCCGGAAAAAGCACCGTTGACCCAGAACAGATGTTGATGGATTTTCCTGGGGTCTATTCCCTGCACGCGATCTCGGGTGAGGAGAAAATCTCCGTAGATGCATTTTATGCGGGCCTTGCAGATCCAGAGGTCAGCTCAGTTGTCTGTGTGGTGGATACCACTAGACTCGAGAAAGGATTGATTTTTGCTCTGCAAGTTATCAATGCCTGTGCCGAATACAACAAACCGGTGGTCATTGCCGCCAATATGACCGATGTGCTCAACAGCCACAGCATGTCCATGGATATGGACGGTCTTGCCGCTGCGTTAAAAGTGCCAGTGGTTGCCATCTCAGCTAAATCGGGCCTAGGCCTGGAGAATTTGCAAGCGGTTATGGCCAGCCATCGCGACAGCCCAAGTGCCTATGCCAGCACAATAGTTGCTGGCAATG
>JAFMBU010000124.1 GCA_017858295.1 Porticoccaceae bacterium
GGACCCTGAACTGCCGAAGCATCTGCAGCCACAACACCTAGAATTAGTGCAGCACCGACGATTGGGCCGACAGTAGTACCAAATGAGTTCGCTGCCTGAGCTAGATTAAGACGGCTTGCTGCAGTCTTCTCTGGCCCCAGAGCTGCCACATAAGGATTGGCTGCAACCTGCAAAACAGTAATGCCACTGGCCAGAACAAAGAAGCCAAATAGGAATAGCGGATAGAGGTGCAGACTCGCCGAGGGGTAGAACAGACAGCAACCCGCAGCGGTGGTCAGCAGACCAATCACGATGCCCTGCTGATAACCGACCTTATCGATCAATCTGCCAGCAAAGGGTGAAACAATAAAGTAGGCGCCAAAGAAACAGAACTGCACCAGCATGGCTTGGGTGTAGTTGAGATCAAATGACTCTTTTAAGAACGGAATTAGAATATCGTTTAGAACAGTGATAAAGCCCCAAAAGAAAAACAGACATGTCATTGCGATAAACGCAAAGGTTTGCTTTCCCTGAACCTGACCCTCTGCCACTGTTGCAGTTGATGCTTCTGGTGTTGAACCTGCCATGAGACCCCCCTCGTTGAATTAATAGTTTGAGTTATTATTTTAAAAAATTTGCTTGGACCAGAGATTAAGTGGCATTAAGGCTGGGCACAACAACTATTCGTTGAATGGGGCCTTCTTTAGGCTTGAATGCCAATTTTTTTACCTGCTGTTACGCTTTACTGCGGGGGTGCGGGAGATCAAACTGAATTAGGTGAGGGATTCGAGAAAAACAGCCCAGTCTTCAGGTGTGTCAATATCCATTGCCCCACTGGGGAGGTGAATCTCAGTAATATTGATATCCGACCGCTGCAATAGCGCTTTGGCGCCGCTGTCCCCGGACAATGCTCTTAGCTCAGCATAGAGACTGGGGGGGAAAATAGCTGGCACACCGCGGCGGCCAGCGTAATGAGCCGCGACTGTATTGCTGCCATCAAAGGCATCCAACAACAAATTCAACTCATCTGTGGTTAGGGCAACTTGGTCGGCTAAAAGAATTAATAGGCCATCGGACTGAGGGTCAATATTGTCGATGCCTGCAGCTATAGACACCCCCAAACCCTGTTGCCAATGATGATTCCGAATAATCTTAGCGTCCGAAATAAGCGGCTCGACAAGCTCTTGATTGGCCCCTAGCACAACAAACACTCGACCCGGGCACAGCCTATTGGCCTTATCTATACAGTGTTGCACCAGTGATCGACCACGATAATTAAGCAACTGTTTGGCAGAGCCAAAACGACTGGCCGCCCCTGCTGCGAGAACTAGCACGTCTATCTGCTGAGTCATTGTCAGCTTTCAGCCATTGTGTTGAAAGCATCACTTAAGGACTGACCATCAGCGCTCTGCAGGACAGCATGGCATTCCGCCAAAATAGATAGAGCTATACCCTCAGGCAATTCTGCGCCGAGATTTAATCCCGCTGGTCCGGCAAGGGGAATGTGCAATTGCTGCTCGTCAAGCTGCGCCAAAGCCAAAACCTGCTGCTTGCGCGAAGCCGGCCCGAGTAATGCCAGATACCCTATGGCGCTGCCCTGCAACGCTTTAATTGCATGGGCATCCATCTGTAGGTTATGGGACATTACCACTGCAGCATTCCACTGGGCTGCAGACTTATGTTGCATAAGCTGATCCAAGGGCTGACGGAGAATCTGATCCGCAGACATAAAGTGCTCACGCCGCCCATTGGCTGGCCGCGAATCCCAGAGCGTCACAGTCCAGCCCAAAGTCTTGGCCAACTGCACCACTGGTTGAGCGTCGACACCCCCGCCAATCACTAATAGATGAGGCGGCGGGCTTAGCCTTGTCAGCAACCAAGTCTGGTGATTTTTTTCAATTAATTCTGAGGAAGAGTTTTGAGTAGAGGGCTGAGCGATTTCCCAGCGAGACTCAACCTGACCATCATTGGCAATAAGCTGCGAATAGAGCCCACTGCCGCCGCTACTTAGGTGTTCGTGAACGTCCATTAAATTGAGGTAGGCCAGTTCAGCCAAAATCGGCTGCAGCACAATATGCACAGTGCCACCGCAGCCAATACCCAACTGAAAGGTAATATCATCTTCGTCGCTGCCGTCGTAGCTGACAAGCAATGCTTGCTTACTCTGCATCACGCGCGCCGCATGACGCTGGATATCCGCCTCCAAACAGCCACCGCTAAGCAGGCCAAACTGCTGCCCGAGATCATTAAACAGCATCATCGCACCGGCTCTGCGATAACAGGGTCCAACGGTTTTATACACCGTCGCCAACACCCAGAGATGTTCGTCGCGAAGTGGATACCAATGCTTTAGCAGCTCAGTAAGATGATTATTCATGGCGTTAAGCGTAGCAGCCCAAACAACTAGCTAAGTCTCAGGGGAAGATCGCGTAGACGCTGCCCACTGGCCTTAAATACCGCATTGGCCACTGCAGGCGCCAATGGCGGCAAGCCCGGCTCGCCGACCCCTTCTGGATGTTCCTGACTCTCGACTATATGCACCTCAACCTCCGGCGCATCAGCCATACGCAACATCGGATAGTTATGGAAATTAGTCTGCTGAATAACACCATCCAGCAAGGTTATCTCGCCATAGAGCGCTGCAGTAAGGCCATAAATAATGCCCCCTTCTACCTGATCCCGAACAATCCCCGGATTGACCACCATGCCGCAATGAATTGCCGCGGTGACTTTGTGCACAATAATTTTTGACCCTTGAATCGAGACCTCAGCGATTTGCGCTACCGCAGAGCCAAAGGAGCTGTGGGTGGCAAGACCATGGAAATGCCCTTCGGGCAGCGCCTTGCCCCAACCCGCTTTCGCCGCAACCAGTTCGGTGGCTTGGGTCAGCCGCGGATTATTTTTCATATTGGCGAGGCGAAACTGCAGTTCATCGATACCGACACTCTGAGCCAGTTCATCAATAAAGGATTCTTTAAAAAAGGCATTGGATGAATGCCCCACGGAACGCCAAAACCCGGTTCGTAAGCCCGGGTCCTGAGTCACATGGCGCACGGCTTTGTTGGGCGTATCATAGTCACCATAGATACCATCGCCATTACTCGGGTCGGCAATAAAACGCTTAAATATCGGATGGCCCAGCTTGCTCAGCCAATCGGCAAAGCCTTTATTGAGATAGTCGGGGGCCAACACTTCAAACCATTCATCAATCATATGGCCCATTATATTGGGACCCACTCGGCGCACAGCCCAGGTTTCAATCAAACCCTGCTTAGACACACCGGCCTGCATACGCACTAGCGCCGCCGGACGATAGAAGTCGTTACTCATATCATCTTCGCGACTCCAGACTACCTGAATATTGCGTCCAGTTTGCTTGGCAATCACTACTGCTTCGGCAACATCATCCCCGAGGGAGCGGCGACCAAAACCACCGCCCAAAAAAGCCGGATGCATTTTTACTTTATCCGCGTCAAAGTCGCCGTAATACACCGCAGCCCCAGCAGAGGCTTGCACGGACTGAGTGCCCAGATAAATTTCACAGCTATCACCCTTTATGGCAACAGTGCAATTTAAAGGCTCCATGGTGGCGTGAGCCAGATAGGGAGCATAATAGTCGGCAGCAACCATTGTCTCGGCCTGAGCCAGCAGCTTGTCGCCCTCACCCTCATCACAGCACTCCAAGCCTTTTTGACTGCTGTCATTAAGGGTTTCGGTAAATTTTTTATAGATACTGTCTGATGACCAGGAGCCGAGTTCGGTTTTTTCCCAGGTCAGCTCTAGGGCTGTGGCAGCCTGTCGCGCTTGCCAGTAAGACTGGGCAACAACTGCGACGCCACTTTTAATCTTAACCACATCGACTACACCAGATTGCTTGAGCGCTGCTGTGGCATCAAAACTCTGCAGTGCCGCACCTAATACAGGGGACCTTACAACCACTGCGCGAAACAGATTGTCCACCTCCGCATCTATGCCAAATTCCGCGGTTCCAGTGGATTTAGCCAAGGCATCCAAACGCGGTCGCTCACGGCCGATCTGGTCAAACTGTTTCGGGCTCCTTAAAGGGGAGTTTTCTGGCACCGGCATCAAAGCCGCCACAGCGACAAACTCACCAAAGGCATAGGACTTGCCATCAACGTTTACATGGCCATCAGCTAAGGATAGTTTGTCTAGGGGCTGATTAAGTTGTTTGGCCGCCGCATTGCGAATCGCCGCTGCAGTGTCTGCAGCCGCCTGCCGAAGAGGCAAGAATTGAGCCCGAGTCGCATTGCTGCCGCCGGTGGCCTGCATACCCATCTCGGGGTTTTTATAGTCTTCATGAAGACTGGCCTGACGAACATCAATTGCGCTTGGTTGGACCCGCAATTCCTCAGCAATCAATGTGGTTAAACCATCAAGAATTCCCTGCCCCATCTCACTGCTGGGTAGATAGAAAATAACCTGATTATCAGGGGTAATTTGAATAAAGGAGTTGGGTTCAAAGGCCCCAGCAATGGCGGAATAACCCTTGTCTTTAGCGACTGCAGTGGAACAGCCGACGATGAGTCCAGTGGCCGCTGCGCCTGTGGAGAGGAGAAATAGCCGTCTTGTTATGGAAGCAGTTTTCATGAATTTGCCTCCTTATTGCCTAACACTGGGTCAAAAATCTCAACCAAGCTTCCCTGAGTACGTATCGCCTCGCCAGATTTACTTACCGACTTACTTACCGACTTAATTGCCGACTTAATTTTGCTGTAGGTGCCGCAGCGACAGATATTGCCGTTCATGGCCATCTCTATATCCACGTCGGAGGGATTGGGGTTTTTCGCCAACAGGGCGCTGGCCGACATAAGCTGGCCGGACTGGCAATAGCCACACTGGGGAACACTGTGCTCAACCCAGGCCTGCTGCAATGGATGCAAATTGTCTGGGGTACCCAGACCTTCGATACTGGTAATGGCAGCGCCTTGAACCGCCGAAACAGGCAATGTACAGGTGCGTACCGCTTCGCCATTAACATGCATGGTACAGGCTCCACAGAGACCCATACCGCAGCCAAACTTGCTGCCCTTGAGTTTAAAATGATCGCGCACCACCCATAACAATGGAGTATCTGGATCTAGATCCACTTCGACAGGACTACTATTCAGCTGGAAATTAATCATGATATGGCTAACTCGTGAAAGTAAGGTTAATAGATTGCAGACTTAAGGGGGAAACCACAAGTACTAAGGGGTGCCAACAGTGACCGGCAATATCTCTTGCT
>JAFMBU010000125.1 GCA_017858295.1 Porticoccaceae bacterium
CGTGAGGCAAGGGCCCAGCTGGCGCCGCGAATCACATGCTTACTACCCTGTTCTGGGCCTTGGGGATCCATATCAGGCTCACCGCGATTGGGGCGTATATCAAAGTAGTCATTGACCCACTCGGCAACATTGCCGCTCATATCATAGAGGCCCTTGCTGTTAGCCGAGAAACTGCCGACCACCGCAGAGACCGGATACTGATCATTGTAGTTGGGCAGGGTAAAGCTGAGGAATCCGCGGGCGCTCTGATCCGCATAGTTACCACTGATTTGCATCGGCGGATAGAGCTCATTGGCCCAGGGGAAGACCCTGCTGTTTGATTGTGAATCCACTCTTGCGGCCCAGGCCCACTCGGCTTCGGTAGGCAGTCGGTAGCCGTAAGCGTCCCAGTTAGCTCCGCTGATGCGGCCGTCTTCAACTGTATAAAATGCTGGCAGCCCCTCTTTGCGGCTCAACCAGTTACAGAACAGTGCGGCATCTTCCCAGCTGACTTTGACCACCGGTTGATCCGGCATGTCCAGAGTCTGGCCCTTTACTGCAGTTGAACTGTGTCGATCTTTCCAGCGTTTAAATTGATCATTGGTGGTCTCCTTGGTGGCCAGATAAAAAGGCCGCTCGAGACGCACGGCGCGCTCGGCTTCATTGGCGCGTCTGCCGGGCTGACGCCGTGGGGCACCGAGCATAAATTGTTCATTGGGCTGAAATAGTTTTAGTTTGCCACCCACCCATGTCTTGATTGTTCCCGGTCGCGAGGCCCAGTAGGCTTGTTCTAGGGTCAGTAGTTCAACCGTCAGTGCCTGTTGATGCCCAGGTCTGGGTGTCACCGTCATGGATTTGGTTTCATAGCCGCTTTTTTCGACACTGATGCTATGGGGCTTGGCGTTTAGGGAAAGGGTTTGGCTACCGCTGCCGCTGCGCTTGCCGTCCACTAAAATAGTTGCATCAGCTGGCGTGATATTAAGCCGCACAGTACCTATATTGGGGGTGAGATTAACGCTGATTTCACTCTGCTGCTCGGGCTTGACCCTGACCGATCGCTTGGCATTAAGATAGCCTTCAAGGAATAGTTCAACGTTATGCGAGGCAAAGGGCGTTACCGCCACATCCATTGGTGTGGTGCCTTTAAATTGCTTGTCGATGGTAATGCTGGCCCCCTGAGGCGAGCTGTTGATGGTCACTGTTCCATCGGCGACGATCATCTCAATTAATGGATGCTCGGCCTTGCTGCCAGCTTTGACTCGCACCTGTTGTTGCAGGGTTTTATAGCCAGGGGCCTTAAGAGTCAGTTGACTGCCGGTCTCCAGCACTTCTGCGCTCAGTGGCGTCTGGCCGATCAGGCGCTGATCGATAAACAGGTCTGCGCCCGCGGGCACTGTGGTGAACTCAACCTGTCCCCAGGCGGGTTGCAAACTGATATCTATGGCTTGGGTCTTGCCCAGCCCCTCAATATCCACTTCTTGCTCCAACGTAAAATAGCGGTATTTGGCAAACTCTAACTTGTGGGCGCCAGGGCTAATTTCGCTGATAGTGCCGGGTACGCTACCCACATCCTGATCGTCAATTGAGAGCTGTATATTGTCCAGAGTTGAGCGCACCAGTAAATTACCTGGCAGTGGCTGCAATCTAATGTCGATTTCTTGAGTGGCTTCACCGCTGACTTGAATGGTTTTGCGCAGGGGATAGTAGCCGGGGGCCGTGGCGTTTAGCTGGTGCTCACCTTTCAGCAGCAGATAATTGTCGCCTATATGAAACGCCAGACCGCCCAGATCGACTTCTGCTGTGGCTGGATCTAGACGCAGAATAATGGCTCGGGCAGCAAACAAAAATACCAGTATGGCAATTGCCATGATCGTAAAGGCAGTGGTGAATAGGATTGCGGGCGAGGGGCCGCTGCGACCTTTGACTGGCTTGGTTTCCAGTGGCGTAAAGTCGGTGGCGGAAAGCGGTGTAGTATTCCTTGTCTTGACCATAGATGTTTTCTAATTCTTCTAATGTTGGCGGCGACTCTTTTCTAAGCGACTTTTAGTCAACAGCTTTTAATAAATAGCTCTTAAAGAATAGCTCTTAATAAGTAGCACTTAATAAATAGCTCTTAATAAACAGCCTCGTTACAACTAACGCTAATCGGCTCATCCAAGCCCCGATCTGTAACCGTGAATTCAACTCTGACATCGCGAAACCCCATCCTTGTACCGGCGACTATATAGCGACCAGGCTTTAGTGAAACAGCGGTTTTATCGAAGGAACCTAACTTGGCGACCCTAAATAGAGTGACATCTGTACTGCTATCTGAGGTCAGCACGACTTGAACTGGGGTTTGGGAGGCTTTAAGTGCCTCTCCCAGTGCGCTCATCTGCTGTTGTAATACTGGCCCTGGATTGCGGATGCCAATGGCATCTTGAAGGACTTTTTGGCCGCGGCGATACTCATTGATTGCGGAGAGGGCCAGTGGATCGCTGAGGGCCTTTTTAATCCGCCTATCGAGATCAGCGCGCACGCTCACCGGGATTTGTTTTACTTTCACATCGGTTAGGCTGTTATCTGTTGCCAGCAATTCTTCATATACCTCCAGAGCCTGCTGCCATTTTTCTTCAGCTTCGAGTTCAGAGGCCCGGGCAATACGATCGCTCACCCAGAGCTGGGAACGGCGGGTCTCTACCTGAGCTAAGGCCTGGGCAACCGCTGAATGTCCTGGATAGACGGTGCCAGCTTGTTCAAAGGCTTCTGTAGCAGCTGTAAACCGATTTTGGTCCAAGGCGCGGAAGCCATCACTCATATAACCGCGAAAGCGCTGTTCAGTGATTTGCTGTTCGCTTGAGGCGAGGGCGGCAGCGGCTTTTTTATGTTTAGGGTCGGCAGTCACCGCTTCAGTGAAAGCTTGCTTAGCTTGATCCAAGCGATCCAGTGCGAGCAATTGATCTCCTCGTTCCATGGCCTCGATAACCCTGGGTAGACTCAGCGCTCGCTGGTTTAACTGTATAACTGTAGGATTTTCTGGGGCAATGGCTGTGGCCAATGCGCTGGCGTTCACTGCAGTGCTGAGCACAGAGTTTTCGATGGCCGCAGTGGCTTCAGTAATAGCTTGTTCAAGGAGTGTCTCAGCTTTTTCTTCTAGTTCAGTGAGAACCTCCAGAGCGCTTTGATAACTGCTCAGAGCATCCCTGTAGTCGCCGAAGCTATATTCTTTGTCGCCGCGCTCAACAGCTTTTTGCGCCTGCTTGTATTCAAACTCTCCCCACTGCTCAACACCGCGCTCATTGAATAGGCGATCGCGGCGTTGAATAATTTCTGCCAGCACTGTCTGGGCGTTTTGGCGGTACTGGGTTTTTTGCGCAGCAGTGGAGGGGCTGACAACTGTGGGCGATGGAATTGTTGCCCGCTGTGATTGATCGGAGCCATTGATCCAGGGTTCTGAGACTAAGCTGGGCAGCACAAAGATCACCCCAGAGGCGATTAGCAACAACAGGACTAGGGCGAGCTTTTGAATCCCCTTTTGTTTGCTGTCTGTGGCGGTCGGCTTATTCATAGATCAGGGCGTCGCACGTTCTTGTCGATAGATTTTTCCCAGCAGCTCCTGCCACTGCTGATACTGGGCCTGCACTGTTCCGGTAAGCGTTACGGTGCGATCTTCCAGTTCAATTACCTGAGGCGCAATTTCTGCTTCCAGAGAAGAGCCCATCTCGGCAACGGATTCATTGAACTCGGAGGCTTTTTGTTTCTTGTCGAGGCCGGCTTTGAGGACAAAGCCACCCACTGCGGCAGTGGCGGTTCCAGCATCATCGGCAATGCCCGTGCGCGCTTGGGAGCGTCCATAGATACCCGCCAGAATGGCGCCAATACCACTGATAATCTGCTTGTTGCCCTGCTGGTTGAGCTGCCGTGCGCGGACCACTGAGTCGTAGGAGGCGCGGCGAAAATCCTGATAGGCAAGGTGCATCTGTTGCGAGAAGCCGTCGTAGTAATCTTGCATGCGGTCTATGTAGAGGTAGTCGCGCTCGCGTATTTTGCGTACTCGCATCAGGATACTGTCGTTTTCGGCGGGCAGTCTGGCGATGGTTAAAATGCCTTTGCGGTTTTCATTGATGTAATTATCAAAGGCCTCCGGAGAAAACTGTTTGGCAAAGCGCAGTTCGGAGATGGTGCGCAGTTCTGTGGCACGCTGATCGCTGATCTTTTTTTCGCGATAACTGAGCAGGTCATTGGCGATGCGAATAAATAGATTTTGGAAGGGGTCGCCAAGGCTTTTTAAACGCCTGTCATAGGCGTACTTTCCAGTGGTCTGTTTATAGCGCTTGCTAAACCATTTTTTGCCGCTACTGTCGCTGGCGGAGATTTCTAAGTCCATGGTTTCACCGTCGGATTGATAGATGGTGCCACTGATATAGAGATCCATAATGACGTCGCTGGTGGGGGTGACGCGAATAGCACCCCAGGCTCCGCTTTTCTCCAATACTTTGCCGAGCTGGTTGGAAAAATAGATCGCCTCGGCGTACCGTACTTCGGGAAACACAGTATCGTCTTCATCGGTGAGATAGAGGCCGTCATTTAATGTGGGTATTCCTACATCTAATAAACTTTCGACCGGGTAGGCCCGCGAGGGAGTGTCGAGCGTCAGCTGGGTCGAAGAGGTGACTTTGTCCACCGCCGCGCTGGCATAGCTGCAGCCAAGGATTAACAGCAGAGCTAGAGCCGCAAGTCGGTTTGGTTTTGAAACGATAAGGCGATTACTCATGTTGGTCACTTTGGCTAACTTTGATTCTTTATACGTCTGTATTCATCCCAGAGTTTCTCTCTGAGCACTGGATCTTGTTCTTTGCTAGCTGCGTCACGAATTTGGCGCAGGACTATATCATCCCCTTGACCGTCGTCTATGTCTTCCGGAATGGGAATAATATCAGCCTGATCCTGACCTGCAGCACTGGCGGATTGGTTGCCTGAACCATCAATAGCTTCGGCGCCCTCACCCTCACCCTCGGAACCTGGGGGGGCTCCCTCAGCGGCACGCTGCTCCAGGGAGGCGCTGCGATCAGAGCCTCCCCCGCCAGCTTCTTCAAAGAGCGGCTCGTCACTGTCGACGCCGCCGCTTGAACCGCTGGGGCTAAGAATATCTATCTCGCTGGAGCTGCCATCGCCGCCCATAACCGTATCATCAAACTCGTCTAATGAAGCATCCAACGCCTCATCTAAGCTTGCTGTACTTTCGCCACTGCCTGAATCAGC